>DAIUEA010000176.1:0-4677 GCA_036845365.1 Limnohabitans sp.
ACTATGTACAAACAGATTAATAGTTTCGAAGCACAAAAAAAAGGGGCCGGCCTTGTGGCCGCAAACATCGCTCAGCATATTGATGAAAAAGTATTGGCACTTCCTCGAACCTGGCAACCCCTCATTTACTGCTGGCGAGGTGGCAAAAGAAGCGGTTCTCTTGCCACAGTGCTTGGAGCCATTGGGTTTAAGGTTCATTTGGTTGAGGGCGGTTATAAGGCTTTTAGAACGGCTGTGTTGGAGGATATTCCTGCGTGCGTTGCTCCACTGAAATTTCAGGTGATATGCGGCCCAACCGGTTCTGGAAAAACTCTGCTTTTAACCAAACTTAAAGAACAAGGCGCTCAAACCCTTGACTTGGAACAACTCGCCGCCCACAGAAGCTCCGTGCTAGGAAAACTACCCGGAACTCAACAACCTTCGCAAAAGGCATTTGAAACGGCCCTGTGGTATGAACTGACTCAGCTCGATCCCAACAAATGGGTCTTTGTGGAGTCAGAAAGTCGCAAAATTGGAAACTTGAATATCCCGGAATCTTTAATTCATAAAATGCGGGCAAGCGAGTGTATAGATCTGCAAATGCCGACTCCTGACCGGGTTAAACTTCTTTTAGATGAATACAGTTTTTTTGTTGAAGATAAAGAACTCTTCACCAGTCGTTTGAGTGCGCTTCTTACCTTATTGGGTAAAGAGGTATTGCAAAGATGGCAGGGTTGGATTGATACAAACCAAATACCGAATGTTGTCGAGGAACTGCTCTGCCTGCATTATGACCCAGCCTACAGAGCGTCTATTTCTCGTAATTTTGAAAAATTTAAAGTCGCTCACCCAGCGGTGATAAGTAACTACAACAAAGAAGAATTCGAAGCTATGGCGACGCAACTGCTAAAAAACTTTGTTTGATTATTTGGTTTATCACTTTACTTTTTTTTCCAATGTCCGGTGCTTTTGCATACCTTACTGATTCCAAAAGACCTAAACCAACTTAATAAACTCTAAATGTTGAAGGCCGGAATTGTTCTTTTATGTTTAATGGGCGTGACAAATGCGTTTGCATTCGATGAAACCCCTAAAACTCCATTTAACATGAGGATTGAGCTCTCAAGTGATCACGTTCATATGTTTGTTCGTTTCTCCACTACTTTGAGCGCATGTGATGCTTATCGGTTCATAACTGATTATGAAAATGCAAAAAAAATAACCGGCGTCAAACAGTCCAGAATCATTTCAAGGCAAGGTAATACGGTTTTAGTAGAGCGATTGGCTGAGGAGAGCGTGTTAGGATTTCCAGTACAGATGCGCACAGTAGAGAAGTATGTAGAGGAGTCTGAGCAACACATCTCTTTTGAACTCATCAAGGGGGATCCAAAAAGCTATAAAGGCTCTTGGAATTTACAGACCGACAAATCGGGAACAGAATTTTTATACCAGGCCGATCTTCAAATGGGGTCTTGGATTCCTAATTGGGTAGTTGAGCATTTTTTGAAAAAAAGTGTAAGGAATAGATTTCAAGAAATGTCTCAATTAGCCAATTCGGTTTCAAACGAACCCAACTCCATTTGCACCGCCTCTATTAGCCCGTGAACGGTTTAGTGCTCCAATGTTCCACTGCTCCAATTTTCCACTGGCCCACACTTAGTAAAACGAATTTTGCAGGGACTGCTCTAAATCTAACTTCAAGTCCTCGAGATCTTCCAAGCCAATGCAAAGCCTCACCAAATGCCCCATCTTGAGCTTTGAATCAATAGCTTGAAAAGGCCTAATTGCCCCTAAATCATAAGGGACGACAAGACTCATTTGACCGCCCCAACTGTAGCCTATCTTGAAATATCTTAAGCTGTCGCAAAAACAGTCGACTTGGGTCTGAGAATACTCAGGCTTAAAGATCACACTAAAAATACTCGCAGCAAGCCCACTTTGACCACATGTTTTTAACCAGTTCGAGTGGCCAGGACTTGTCTGCAGGGCAGGATGAAGGACTTGAACGATCTCGGGCCTGAGGCTCAAAGAGGTCGCTAAGGATTTTGCAGTAGCGTCCTGGGTCGTGTAGCGAAGTTTCATACTCGGTAAGGATCTGAGTACAGTCTCTACATCATTGGCTCCCACTCCCAGCCCCAAATGCATATGGGTTAGTTTAATTTGAGAGCTAAGGGTCTCTTTTGTGGTGCAAATTGAGCCCATCAACACATCGCCCCCCCCGCTTGCAAACTTGGTTAGTGCTTGGATGCTGATGTCCACCGCAAGCACCTCAGTGCTTGGTGACCGTTGAGGGTTTAGATCAAAAGCATTAAAGGCCAGACCTGCCCCCCAAGTATTGTCCAATGCGGTTAAGACGCCCCTTTGTTTGCATTGGAGCACGATAGACTCTATGTCTGGAAACTCCATCGTGACCGAGCCTGGTGCCTCAATCCAAACCAAACGAGAACGGCTGTTTAGCTTTTGAGCCAAATCCTCCACTGACATTGCATCATAGGTTTGGTAGGTGATGCCGTATCGGGAAAGCTCACCCTGCGCAAAAGCCAAATTTGGAGCATAAGCGTTTGAGGGAATCAACACCTCATCCCCACTTTTGAGTATAGAAAGATTAACTAATGCAATAGCAGCTAATCCGCTTGGGACAAGCTGACAAAAGGTCGCGCCTTCGACACTTGCAACTCTCTCCTCCAAGGTGAAACTAGAGGGTGTGCCGTGTAGACCGTAGGTGTAACCATTTTTTTGTTTCCAGTCGCGCGAACGCATTGCACTTACATTAGGAAAAATAACAGTGGAGGCTTTGTAAGTGGGAAACTGCGGAGCTACAAATCCCTCTGGTGGCAGGTAGGGGTGGTGGATGAGGTGAGTTGTTTTTGCCATGGACTAGGGGCCTTTAACTAAACTTGCTAAATTTTCCACTTCTCCACTAACTGGTCCGCGTTCATAGAATCATAGCTCTCAAAGGGCTGGTGAATCCAAGGATTTGACGGCAAGTACTCCACTGAATAGTCCGGGGTGAAGGTAGAGACTCCCTTGGTCCAGATCACCGCACTGCGCAACTCCGTGATGGGATCATAATTTGATTTGAGCAATTTCATAACTTGGTTCAGCGTATGACCAGAGTCGGCCAAATCATCCACCAACAGTACTTTACCTGCTATCTCGCCTTGTGGAGTAGTGATGAAGCGAGCTATGTCTAAATGCCCCTGCTGTGTACCTGAATTGGACCTATAGGAGCTTGTGGACATAATGGCCAAGGGTTTGTTCAAAATACGGGACAAGATGTCACCTGGCCTCATCCCTCCCCTGGCTAAGCATAAAATGGTATCAAATTGCCACTCAGATTGATGAATTTTGACGGCAAGTTTCTCTATTAAATTGTGATACTCATCATAAGAAACATATAAGTGCTTACCGTCTTCAGTCAACATGAGCAATACCTTTAGGGAAAATTTTAGCGCTTACCAATTCAAGCTAGAAAGGGATGTTGTATCAAAATAGTATGGTCCCGGTCTGGACTGGTTGAGACCAAATGGATGGGGACACCAGTGACTTGTTCAATTCTTTGCAAATAAAGACGAGCCTCAATAGGTAATTTGCTGTAATCCGTAATACCCACCGTTGTTTGAGACCACCCCTGCATGCGCTCGTATATGGGCTTGCATTTAGCAATCTCATCAGCCCCCATGGGTAAAATGTCGGTGTGAACACCATCGAGCATGTACCCCGTACATAGCTCTAAATACTCCAATCCGTCCAGAACGTCCAGTTTGGTGATACACAGGCCTGATAGTCCATTGACTTGTGCGCTGCGTTTAAGCAGTGCCGCATCAAACCAGCCGCAACGCCTAGGGCGTCCTGTTGTAACACCTTTTTCTGCCCCCACACTGGATAGGTGATAGCCCACTGTGCCGGGTGTCTCCCAATCGAGCTCAGTTGGAAACGGACCGCCTCCAACCCGAGTGCAGTAAGCTTTTGTGATTCCAAGGATGTAGTGCAGCATGCCCGGGCCAACCCCAGCTCCAGCAGCGGCGTTGCCGGCAACGCAATTACTAGAGGTCACAAAAGGATACGTGCCGTGATCAACATCCAATAAAGTCCCCTGTGCGCCTTCAAACAACAAATTTGCGCCATTTAAATTTGCGTCGTTTAGCTCCCTGGATACGTCAGCTGCCATAGGTAAGACATGCTTCGCATGCTCAAGGGCTTCGGCCAAAACCTCTTCGTAATCGATTTCAGGTGCATTCAGAAAATGCTTTAAGACGTGGTTGTGTAACACTAAATTTGTTTTTAATTTCTCAGCAAATCTTGTTGGATTTTTAAGGTCCTGCAGCCTCAGAGCACGTCTCGCAATTTTGTCCTCGTAGGCTGGACCAATGCCTCTACCGGTCGTGCCAATCTTAGCGTTCCCAGAGCTCTCTATTGCAGCCTCGCGCGCCACATCTAACGCCACATGATAGGACAATATCAAAGGACAAGCTTCACTGATTCGCAGCCTCGAGCGAACCTCTACTCCTGCCTTTTCAAGGCCTGCGATCTCCTCCAAAAGTTTAGACATCGAGAGTACGACTCCGTTGCCTATGTAGCATCTAACGCCTGCACGCATAATACCGCTTGGAATCAGGTGCAGAGCTGTTTTGACTCCGTTGATCACAAGCGTGTGTCCCGCGTTATGCCCGCCTTGAAAGCGCACAACACCTTGAG
>DAIUEA010000177.1:0-1499 GCA_036845365.1 Limnohabitans sp.
GCCCATATCAATGATCCAATCCGCCGTTTTTATGACATCAAGGTTGTGCTCAATCACAACAACCGTGTTTCCCGCCTCGACGAGTTGATGCAAAACTTTGAGCAACAAGTCAATATCTGCAAAATGCAGCCCAGTCGTTGGCTCGTCCAGAATGTACAAAGTGCGCCCCGTATCCCTTCTAGATAGCTCAAGCGCTAACTTTACCCTTTGAGCCTCCCCCCCGGAGAGCGTGGTTGCAGATTGTCCAAGTTTTAGATAGCTCAAGCCGACGTCAAGAAGTGTTTGTAACTTTCTAGCCAATGCGGGGACCGCTTTAAAAAAAGTTAATGCATCCTCAACGGTTAGCTCCAGAATTTGGGCGATATTTTTACCTTTGTACTGAACCTCTAAAGTTTCGCGGTTGTAGCGCTTACCTTTACACAAATCACACGGCACGTACACATCTGGTAGAAAATGCATCTCCACTTTAACCACGCCGTCTCCCTGGCACGCCTCACACCGACCTCCTGCAACGTTAAACGAAAACCGGCCCGCCTCATAACCTCTTTCTCTGGCGATCGGTACCTCCGCCATGAGCTCCCGGATGGGCGTAAAAAGTCCCGTGTACGTCGCAGGATTGCTTCTTGGCGTTCGGCCTATGGGACTTTGGTCAACATTGATGACTTTGTCAAAATGCTCAAGCCCAATGATCTCCGTATGCGGCGCGGGCTCAGCGTGGGAGTGGTGGATTTGTGAGGCTGCGGCTGCATAAAGGGTATCGTTTACGAGCGTCGACTTACCAGAGCCAGAGACACCCGTTACACACGTAAAAAGTCCAACGGGAAATTCAACATCGATATTCTTTAAATTATTTCCCCTAGCTCCTATTATTTGAAAGGTTTGCAGTCTTTGTGAGGTCGCCTTTGCTTGAGATGCAAGATGCGCAAAAGGGTTTACGGTATGGGTATAACTTGTGGTTTTCGGTAGTTTTTTTGCAATCGCTCTTGGCTCACCCTTTTGATAAGGTACTTTTTCACTTTGAATCAGCCAAGCCCTCCTTTTTTTAGGAATAGGAATTTCTAGAACACGCGACAAATACTTGCCAGTCAAGGAAAGCTCGTTGGCTTTAATTTGTGCGGGCGTACCTTGGGCCATTACTTGACCTCCGTGAACCCCTGCGCCCGGGCCCATGTCAATGCAATAATCTGCGGCGAGAATCATATCTTCATCATGCTCTACAACGATCACGCTATTGCCAATGTTTCTTAGATGAGCGAGTGTCCCAATTAGTCTGTCGTTATCGCGTTGATGAAGCCCAATACTGGGCTCATCAAGTACGTACATCACTCCGGTTAAGCCAGATCCAATTTGCGAGGCTAAACGGATTCTTTGGGCTTCTCCGCCGGATAGGGTTTCAGCGCTTCTGGCTAAACTTAAATAATTCAAGCCCACATCGTTTAAAAACTTTAATCTGGAAATAATTTCTTTCACCACCTTGTCCGCAATTTCAGCCTTCGAAC
>DAIUEA010000177.1:1509-4671 GCA_036845365.1 Limnohabitans sp.
GCTTCAAAGATTGAAAATACGCCCAGGAATTAGCCAGTGTCATGTGATTTATTTCGTGGATGGTTCGCATTTGCTGGGACTCGCCAAGCTTCACAAAGCGGGCCTCCTTGCGCAGCCGGGTGCCGGCACACCCCACGCATGGTCTTAAACCCCTATAGCGAGACAACTCCTCTTTAACGACAGAAGATTCGCTCTCTCTGTAGCGTCTTGCCATGTTAGGAATGACGCCTTCGAATGGGTGTTTCTTAGTGGTTGTTCGGCCCTGGTTCTTGGCTGTAGGTGAGGGAGCAGTTTGGGTGGAGTAACTAAATTTAATGGCCTCGTCTCCTGAGCCATACAAAATAATATGTTGAACGCTCTCTTTGAGTTCTTCAAAAGGAGTGTCCACATCAAAATCGTAGTGAGCAGATAGGCTTTGTAACATCGAGAAAAAGGCTTGGTTTCTTCTATCCCAGCCTTTAATGGCACCGCTGGCTAAACTGATGGACGGAAAAGCGACGACTCGGGAGACCTCAAACGTTTCCTCTATACCCAGTCCCTCGCAATCGGGACAGGCTCCTTGGGGCGAGTTAAAAGAGAACAACCGAGGCTCTAACTCTGAGATGGAAAAACTACAAACCGGGCAAGCAAACTTGGCGTTAAAGGTCTGCTCCTCCTCAGAGTCCATTTCTTTGACCAACACGCGCCCGTCCGCCAAACGAAGTGCTGTTTCTATGCTCTCGGCGAGTCGTTGTTTAATATCTTGACGAACTTTAAGTCGATCGATAACCACATCAATATCGTGTTTCTCATTTTTCTTCAATCCTTGCAAATCTGCAATTTCAACAATTTGTCCATCTATTCGAAAGCGAACAAACCCTTGAGACTGCATGTCTTTAAAAATCTCTTCAAATTCACCCTTTCTGCCTTTTACGATGGGCGCAAGGATCATTATTTTCGTATCCTCAGTCATGCTTAAAACAGCGTCCACCATTTGAGCAACACTAAAGGCCCGAAGCGCTATTTCGTGCTCTGGGCAGTGAGGGGTTCCAGCCCTTGCAAATAGAAGTCTCAAATAATCGTGAATCTCCGTGACCGTGCCCACAGTAGATCTTGGATTGTGACTGCCCGCTTTTTGTTCAATCGCAATTGCTGGGGACAATCCTTCTATGACATCTACATCGGGTTTGTCCATGCGCTGTAAAAATTGACGCGCGTACGCCGACAAACTCTCCACATACCGTCTTTGGCCTTCTGCGTATAAAGTGTCAAACGCAAGGCTTGATTTCCCCGAGCCCGAAAGACCAGTGATCACAACTAATTTGTTGCGAGGGATATCCAGGTCGATGTTTTTTAAGTTGTGCGTGCGAACACCCCTTAAGCTAATCATTCCTAAATTTTGGGCAAGATATGCGCCGTCTTTGGGTGCGTTCACTTATTAATATTTTCTTTGTTAATTCAAACTTTGAGTGGCCCAAACTGGGCAACCTTCAATGATACTTAAGCAAAGTGCACTTTTGAAGACGGTCAAGCAACTTAATGGCCAATTAGTTCAAGTTTTTCATTTTTTCTAATATCCTTCAGTCTTTTTAGTCCTTAGACCAACAGGGATAGATTCTTTAATGCAGATAATGCCCTTATGATTTGAAGAGTTATTAAACTGGGTGGAGTCAGATGTGAAGAAAACAAAAATCTGTATTGTGGGCTGCGGTGCTATTGGAACTTGGTTGGGTGCTCACCTGGCAAATTCACCCCTGGTCGAGCTTAACTGTTTGGTCAGAAAATCATCCGTCGCCGCTATTCAAGAGTCCGGTTTAAGAGTCGACTTTAAACAGCCCTCTCTCGTACAGACATTAGTTGGACGCCCCCATTTAGTCACGGATCAAGCAGAGAAGCTTGGGCCCCAGGATTGGATAATAGTGGCAATTAAAGCTACGAGTCTTGAGTCACTTGTCCCCCAGCTCTCCCCTTTAGTTGCTGAGCATTCTAGGATTTGGACCGCCATGAATGGTTTGCCCTGGTGGTTTATGCGTGGCTTGGAAAGTCCACTGTCCAACTATCGATTTAAAACAATTGATCCAACAGGCGCCATTGAGCAGTCATTTGCACTAAGACACTGGGTGGGCGGAGTTGTCCACTCAAGCTGCTCCCTCAGCGCAGTAGGCAATGCACTTCATCATTTTGGTAAAGGATTGATAGTCGGCGACCCCGTTAACCCTGAGGGCTCGATAAGCGCACATGTAAGCGAGCTAACAGATTTACTTAAAAGTGTTGGGTTCGATGCAATTGCCAGCGAGAAGATACAAAAAGATATTTGGTATAAGTTATGGGGAAATATGACAATGAATCCTATCAGCGCGTTAACGGGGGCAACAACGGATAAGATATTAGATGACCCACTCTTGATTCAATTCGTCTCTGAGGTAATGCAAGAGGCCAAGTCGATAGGGGCAAGCATTGGCTTACCCATAGATCAAACGCCTAGCGAGAGGCATTTAATGACCAGAAAATTGGGCGCTTTTAAGACATCCATGCTGCAAGATGTTGAGCATCATCGGCCCGTTGAACTTGACGCACTCTTAAGCGCTGTGTTGGAGCTGGCTACTTTAGCAAATATACAGACTCCTTTTACAAACGTTCTCATGGGTTTATCTCGCGTTCACTTACAAGGACTTGGTCTATATGCAGGCGATTCCTAGCGTAGTTTGTACCACAAGCTTGTTGCGTTTTATGACTGCTCAGCGTCGCTTTGCACGTGAACGCGACTAGCGACAGCGCACATCAACTCATAACCCACTGTTCCCGCGTGGCCCGCAACCTCGTCTACTGAAAGAATATGACCCTCTTTGCTTTGACCCCATAACGTGACCTCCGCTCCCACACCGATCGCAATGCCTTGGTCTACACACGGATTTAAATCGACTGTCATCATATCCATGCTGATACGACCAAAGACTGGGCAACGCACACCCCCATTTATTAGCACCTGAGCTGCGCTGCCAATGACTCTGGGATAACCATCTGCGTAGCCACATGCCACGACTCCAATTAACATGTCTTTTGTGACCACATGCTCAAAACCATAACCAACCCGGTCTCCCGGTTTCACTTTTTGGATGGCGATAATTTTTGATCTAAGGCTTTGTGCTGGCTTTAAACCCCACTCCAAGGCTGTCTTTAAAG
>DAIUEA010000178.1:0-4649 GCA_036845365.1 Limnohabitans sp.
AACTATATCCATGACTTGTGTTTCGCCGTGTTGGTACAGCAATGCAATGATTTTGGATTTGCTAGGACGCCCGCTCTCAGTCTGTACTTCAGGTAAGTCTAGTAAGTGTGAATGATGGGCTTGAACTTGGTTGATTAGAAACTGATCAATAATGTCTTGCTCATTAATGAACTTGATCACAAACTGATTGTTAACGAAGCGATCTCGCTCAATTGGGTTCTTTAGTATTTCTACTAGTGCAGGGTTGTTCCATGTACCACTTGAATCTTTCCAGCCTTGAGTTCTAAGTCGTGCTCCAAAGCCTATTGCGTTGAGTGCTTGCTTTAACAAGCCCTTTTGGAAGTCTTCGCGTTCTTTGCTTAAATCCTCAAAGATGCTTTGTCTTAAGTCTTGTATGAAAGCCTTTTTGTCCTCCAAATAATACAGCGTGGCACTAAACACTTTTCTTAGATTCTGTCCAGCATATTGACTTGTCATGATTTCTGTTGCAAATCCCATCTTCCAGCTTGTTGCGCTGGAGCTGATGTCGTATTCAAAGCAGTCTCCAAGCATGGCTCTGCGCAGTTCCTTGTTTACATTTTGAACTGAAATGCCAGAATAGTAATTGCGTCCAAAGATGCTGGGCTGTTTTCGTTGTAAATACAAGCCGCCTGTAACGGAAGCAATGCGCAGTATCTGCGTGGCTTGATCCTTATAGGAATTTTTAGTGTGTGTGCTGAGTCGCGTTGCTTGGGTAGTCAGCCAGTTTAAATACTGTGCGAGAGATTTGACATCAATATCCACTGGATCAAATATCTTGAGCAAATCTTCTTCTCTTGATATGTGACTCACTTCAGGGTACAGTTGATTGAATAATTTCAAACTCTGTTGCTTGTCTGCGTCAATTGCAGCCGTAATCGATTGAGGACTGGACTGATAAACTTGATTGGGTAAATGAAGTAAGTTTTGAATTGTCACAAGCGGTGTCAATGCCACCTCACTAACTTTACCCGTAATATTCGATCCTCGAGTAACAATTCGTACCAGAGATAAGTTGTTATCCTCTAACCATTTATGTAGTCTAATTTTGTCCTTTCCAATACGCCCGCCTTGATTTTGTAACACATGGGTAGATATTGAGTACAGTTTGAGCAGTCGTTGTGAATTATTCTGTCCTCGCTGTATCGCGGCAAAGATCAAGGCTTGCAGCACACGGACATACTTGTCCAAAGCCTGCTGGGCTTTGTTGGTTTTGGGGAAAGCCCTAGTTAGAGCCTCTAATACTTTGGGATCAACGGTTAATAAAATCATAATATTCTTCTTTATTTATTAGGTAAATCAGATTTTTTGTATAAAAAAAGCAGAGGATACGTGCTTGCTACGCAACCCCTGCTTTTAGTCGAGTTAATGAAAATACACACCAGTTATTAGCAACTGCATTAGCATTTACTATAAGTGTGTTACCTTTTTGATGCCTTCTCTGTCTCCTAAGATCTTAGTGCCCGCTCAAGCGTCAATTTAATTGACGCCTGAGTAGGATAGTTTTGCTAGGTTTACGCTGCGAGTTTTTCTAAATCTGCAACGGTTTCGTTAGCCGCAGGTGCTAGGGCAGGCGACTGAGCTGGCACGGGCTCTGTAAGTTGTCCGTTTTGCTTGGCAATATAAAGTGCCAAGTGCTCCTTAGCCCACTTTGACACTCCCTTACCTTGTGCAGGAACAGCAGTGAATACTTTCACTTTACCGTCCTTGCCCGCTTTGCCAATTAGAACGGTAAGCTCCTCATCTGCAAAATCCGTAAAATAATCAACAGGCATATCTACTACTGCAGTAGGTTCCACCTCTAATTGTGTGAGGATTCGCTCAACGTGGGGCATGTTCGCTTCTATAGCCTGCTTCTTTGTCACAGTCTTAGCACTGGGAACAAAGTCCTTCTTACAAGCCTCTACCCCGTGCTTGCTAATGACAAAGTTAGCAAACTCCGCTACCTCAACTTTTGCAGCAACTGCTGCTTGTATTGAGCGTGTGTAGTTTTGTATACGCTGGCGTTGAACGTCAGGAAATACATAACGCACAAAGAGACTGACAGCTAATGAATTACCCTGTGTAACCACTCCTTGCTCTTTGAGCCTTGCTTTCAACGCTTTAACGGTTGACGCAAGCAAAGACTTGGTGACACTGGCACTAATATAGTGCGCATAGATTTCTGCCAAGATGGCATAAAGACGTGCGTTGCTAGCCGCGTATTCTGTCTTCTCAAACACCAGACGTTCAGCAGCGAGTTTGTCAAACTCAGTTACGAAATTCGCTACCTTAGCTGTATTTTCAGCCTTAGTGCTGTTGTTAACTGCTTGCGCAGAAGTCGTTGTAGAAACTGTGCTTGTAGCGTTAGCGATGAGTGTGTTGATAGATGTTGTCATTTTATTTCCCTTTTTAAGTTACACAGCTTTTGCGAAATTGCTTGTTTGCCGTGTTGATTGAATTGTTACTTTGCCTGTTTGAAATCATTTAGGTTTTTGGATTTTTTGCAAGTCCCTAACTTACTTGCATCAGATGCCACCTGCGTGGCTCCTGTATTGAGTAGAATTCATGTCATATTGATCTCCTTAGTTAAGCGGCTTTAACCAAAAGGGTTTGTTGCTGCTATGGGATTTATTCTCCCGCCCAGTACAGAAATCCAGTTAGGTTTTATGAATTCCAAGCAAGTACCTAAGTCGCCAGAGTTCTTCTTCAAGGGGTTCCCTGAAGACGTCAGGTTCCGTCATCACACAATCCCAGACTCACTGGAGCACGCCAAGGGCACGCTCTATGAGGCGTGGTTCAACGCCATACGCCTATCCCCGTATTTGGCTGAATCTATAGACAGCGGAGTTTGGCGTAATGACAAGTCTCGAGAGGTGCATGAGCAATTTGGGGATGTGCGTGGTGTGAGTTTTGACGAGTGGTGGGTTAGCCGCGGCTACAGTTTGTTTGCGGAAGGAAAACCATTTAGCAAAATTACCTTGGAAGCAGGGCAGGGCAATGCTGAAGGTAAAACCTTGACAATGACTATTCCGCTAAATGTTTCGCCCAAAACTCTGCGCGATCAATTTGATGATCTGTTGGAGCAACATCACCCGTTCTACAAGGACTTTGATCGCTGGAAAGCCAGTACGTCTAAACTACCCATTCGTAAAAGCAAGTTGACTTCCTTGTCCATCAATATATGGCTAGAAGTCTATGAGACTTGGGTAGTTATGGGCGGATTGACGGGAAGCGTACATCTGTACGAAGTGGGTGAGAAGTTAAATTTGGCTCCCAAACAAGTGGTTAAGCGTGGGGATATGCCAACGGATATTACGGACAAGCACCAGGCAATGTCACTGGTTGTCGCGGAATATTTGGGTAAAGCAAAAAATCTGATTGCGTATGCATCAGCGGAAGGTTGGTTCCCCTGTGTTGAAAATCACGAGTGGGTTGAGCGCGGCACAAGAGCGCAACACGCAAGATACAGAACTGACTGATTTGCTACTTTATTTTTCAGCGCTAGATCCTGTTACAAGCGCTTTTCACGCGCCCCTACTGCCAACATACATTGCAAGCGCTAGCGCCGCTTAAAACCTGGTTTTAATTGCTTTAAATAGGAATAAAAATTGGGGAACAACCCCGCTCCAGTTGTGATTTAGGAATTTGATCTTTATTCGTGAAAAAAAAACAGAGGAGTTGCCCCTCGCTTCGCTCCTCTCTTCAAACCCCACTTATGGGTAATATCGGGATTTATGTAATGCTTTAGCATTTACTATAAGTGTGTTACTTTTTCGAAGGATGCTCTAGCTGATTCAACTGGTACTACATCAAGCGTCAATTAAATTGACGCCTGGGCTATAAATACTTGTATGAGAAGTCATGAATTTGAATCCCAAACCGCCGCTGCGCCCATCACGCCTGAAAAAGCCAGAATGGCAGCTCTAAAGAAGCAGAAGGATGTTGCCGCAATGGCTTTATCCGCTGAGCGCAAACGTCAAACAATCGCACGGGCACAAAAGCAAATTGCCAAAGCAACTGCAGCAAAATAATATCGCTATGGATTAACGCCTACTGTGCAGCATATCCACATTCATTTCCGCAGTAAGCTCGCTGGCATAGTGCTTATCTATCATCTCAATGCTGGTGCGAGCGTTTCTGGCTAAAGTAAGCATATCGATTCCTTTGCCGTAGAGTAATCTAAAAGTTATGCTGCTGTGGCGTAGACTGTATAAGGTACGGTTTTGCCCCTTTGTTCCAACTCGCAAACCAGTTTTAGTGGTAATTTTTTTGAAGTAACCTTCTATGAGGGAAATTGCGTCAGATCTATTATGGATTTCTGGCAAGAATAAATAATCAGTGGGTTTTGCAAGTCCTTGTTGAGCGAAATGATCTCGTAACTTCTCGTAAATGTGTACAGCTGCAGGAAGTGTGATGATCTGTGACTTGTGGCTCTTGGTTTCTGGCAGAGATAGCCTTAAATAGCATCTTTCTCCTCTTATTATTTCCACATGTTGATGCTGGATAACTTTAATATCAACGGGGCGAACAAAACTGTTCACCATGAACCTGATCAGCCAAACCATCTCATAGGCAACTCCGTCTGTTGCGCCAAAAATACCCCCCTTTTTGGTTTTAATTGGTTTCTTTTTTGTATTCAATTGAACAAA
>DAIUEA010000179.1:0-4619 GCA_036845365.1 Limnohabitans sp.
CTCAGAGCGTCTCGCATCGGCCTAAGAGCGCCAAGTCCTCGCGATCCTTTAAACCCAGCTTCCTCTAAAATTAGAGTCTCAACTCTAATTTAGGCCGCAGCAATTCAATACATTCCATGGTGTGCGGTGACCCTTTTCTTCTTGTACGACGACTTCACGAGGTTTTCCCATGAACAACAACCCCTTCAACTTTGACCCCTCTCAGCTCAACGACAAGATGAAAGAGTCGGCCCAACAAATTTGGCTCGCTGGTCTTGGCGCTTTCTCCAAAGCGCAACAAGAGGGGGGCAAGGCCTTTGAAACTTTGGTCAAAAACGGCATTGACTTACAAAGAAAAACTCAAGAGACAGCAGAAGCCAAATTAAATGAAGCCACTCAAAAAATGACCGGAATCGCAGCCGAGCTTAATCAAAAGGCAACCGGTCAGTGGGATAAACTTGAGACCATATTTGAGGACAGGGTCGCAAAAGCCCTACATAAAATGGGCGTCCCAAGCGCTGAGCAACTCAAAGACTTATTGACAAGAATTGAGGCTCTTGAAAAAGAGTTGCAACAAAAATCAAAACCAACAACCGCAACTCGTAAAACCAAAACAACTCAATCTTAAATCTCTACTTAAACTTGAAACCTTCACTGCACCACTAAGGCAGGACGATTTAAAAGATTTCTCATCAACTCTAATCAACTCTCCTCAACTGGTAGGAACCCGGGTTACTTTTTTTGCTGACTGAGTTAGAGTTGGTTTTTATGTCAACCTCAATTTGTAGCTGCCCATAATATGGCCACAAAAGCGCCCAGACGCACCGCCCAGCGAATATTAGATGCATCTTTAGCGCTTTTCAATCGCTTTGGAGAGCCCAACGTCTCCACGACTCTTATCTCCTCAGAGCTGAACATAAGCCCTGGCAATCTGTACTACCATTTTCCAGCAAAAGAAGAGTTGGTGAACGCTTTATTTGATCGCTACGAGAATGACCTGATCCCGCTTTTAGCTGCTGCAACGGATATCAGAAACATTGAGGATGCATGGTTTTTTATTCACTCTTTATTTGAAATCGTTTGGGCGTACCGCTTTCTATATAGAGATCTAAATGATTTGCTCAGCAGAAATAGGCTTCTTGAGTCCAACACGAAAGATGTGCTGCTGCACAAAACTAGCGCCTTTAAATCTCTTTTGCAAGGGCTTGAGCTCTCAAAAGCGCTAAAACTCACCGCAGAAGACAGACACTCTTGCGCTGTGCACATGGTGGTCCTTTTGACTTGGTGGCTTAGTTACGAATATGTGCGCGATCCAAGGAACGCACTAGAAAATATCAATTCAGAGAAGTCCGTTTTAAAAGGCGCCGTGCAAGTGCTCAGATTACTGCTTCCTTATTTGGAGCTCAAAGAGCGAGAGCACTTACAAAGCCTCCTCATGGCCTACGACAGCAGTCGCTTTGGGGATTAATTTTTCGACAGCATCGCCTCAACCAAACGCACCCAAACTGTTCCCCCAAGAGGAATCAAATCATCGTTAAAGTCGTAACTTGGGTTATGAAGCGTGCACGGCCCCTCACCGTGTCCAATGTGGCGGTGAGCGCCTTCCCCGTTTCCAATAAAGAAATAAGCACCAGGTAGTTCCTGAAGCATGTAAGAGAAGTCCTCCGCTCCCATGGTGGGCTCCTGGGCTAGTACGTTGTCTGCGCCGACCACTTGGCTTAGTACGCCGCGAACATCCTCGGCGGCTGAGTTGTGGTTGATGGTTGGCGGGTAGTTTCTCTTGAAGTGAAACTCACACTGCGCCTCATGTGCAGCGCTGACATGCTCGGCTACGACCCTCATGCGCCGCTCGATTAAGTCCAGCACCTCTAGCGTGAAGGTTCTGACCGTGCCCTGCAACGTACAGCTGTCGGGTACCACATTCGTTGCATGCCCCGCATTAATCATCGTCACTGAGATGACGCCTGCGTCAACGGGTTTTTTATTGCGAGTGATGATGGTTTGAAATGCCTGAACCATTTCACATGCAATAGGTACAGGGTCGATACCGTTGTGAGGGAGAGCGGCATGGGAGCCCTTTCCTTTAATAACGATTTTGAACTCGTTGCTTGAGGCCATAACAGGGCCAGCGCTCACTGCAAATTGGCCTACCCCCAAACCAGGCCAGTTGTGCATCCCGTAGACCTGCTGCATGGGGAACTTGGTAAATAAGCCGTCTTTTATCATCTCCCTAGCACCACCTCCGCCCTCCTCAGCGGGTTGAAAAATAACGTACACAGTGCCATCAAAGTTTCGGTTTTTAGCTAAATGCTGGGCCGCCGCTAAAAGCATTGCCGTATGTCCATCGTGCCCGCAGGCGTGCATTTTGCCCGGATAAGAACTGGCATGGGCAAATTTGTTTTTTTCTTGAATAGGCAAAGCGTCCATATCTGCTCGCAGACCAATCGCCCTAGAGCTCGAACCCGCCTTGATAATGCCGACTACCCCAGTCTTACCCATTCCCCGATCGATGGGGATGCCCCACTCGGTTAATTTACCCGCAACGATGTCTGCAGTCCTTTGCTCTTCAAAACAAAGTTCAGGATGCGCGTGGATGTCTTTACGCACTTCAACGATCGTGCTTGCTTGGGTGAGGATAGAGTCTAAAACGTTCATAACAATTGCTGCTGTAGTTTGCTTAATAAAATACACCGCTCAAGATAAGGGCAAAAGTAGGCCCTATTATTTAAGCCTTTACCGTCTGGTCCCAATTTTACACTTCACAGCTAAAAATGTCGTGAACAAACCCTAGGCTGTAAGGTCAATATGGTTCAATTGATTGATCCGTAGAGGTTTATTAGTTAATTATTTTTTATTACCAAACCTGGCATTTGCGGTATACAAAATGCCCTCAAAAATAAGACTCTCGATGAGTTCAAAAGGAGTGGTTAAATAGGGCTCCATTTTCCAACCCGCACCCCCTGTCATTAAACAAACGGGCTCTGCGCCTGTTCTAGCGCGAAGGTGCTCCACCATTTGCTCTATGGCTCCAGCGATAGCGTAAGTGCCCCCACTGGTTAATGCGTCGCTCGTGTTGGCAGGAAACGTCTTCACCTCTCCGGTTGGCACTTGCAGCCCTGCAGTACCGGACTCTAAAGCCCTCAACATAATCCCGTGGCCGGGGAGAATAAGGCCGCCCATAAAGTGCCCGGTCGCATCTACCGCATCCACCGTCACTGCCGTACCCACCATCACAACCACCAATGGCCTTTGCTGTGCCCCCAACAGCCTGGCCCTGTGACGAGACAAGGCCCCAATCATCGCAACCCAACGGTCCGCGCCCAGCCTGGTCGGATGTTCGTAGCCGTTGGTAAGCCCCGACTCCCCCGCGCTTGGAATGATCCACTGGGGCACGACATCCCAAACCTCCAGCTGCTCCTCAACCCGCCTCCTTATCGCCTCGCCGGCCACGATACAGCCCAACATATGGGTGGGCGGGGTCAAAGAGTTCCAAACTTCTTCACCCAAGCGATCAATGTTCTCTAAAAATACAGCCCCTTGTCCCAAAAGTTTGGACCCAGGATCGAAGCTCTCGTATTGGGCCCACTTTAAGCGGGTGTTTCCCACATCTAGCGCAAGAAATGTCATAGTCTTAAAATTAGTTAGCCCGCCCAAGCGCGCCTTTTTAAATTAAGTCGCATTTTCACCCACTTTTTACTTCACTCGCCCCTTTTTCATGCAAATAATTGACTTAACAGCGTGCAACCTCTCCCAAATGATCCACAAAAGAGAGCTCTCTTGTGTTGAAGTACTGGACGCCTATCTTGAGCGCGTTCAGGCCTACAACCCCAAGTTCAATGCCGTGGTGAGCTTGGTGGACACCCATGAGTTGAGAGGACTTGCAAAAGAAAGGGACTCCCAGCTCAGTAGGGGGGAGTCTATGGGCTGGATGCACGGCATGCCCACTGCTGTAAAAGACCTTTCTTTGACTGCTGGAATCAAAACCACGCAAGGCTCGCCCATATTTAAGGATTTTGTGCCCACAACAGATTCTCTAATGGTGCAACGCATTAGGGGGGCCGGCGCAATTTTGATCGGTAAGACCAACACCCCAGAGTTTGGACTGGGCTCGCACACATTTAATGAGGTCTTTGGGGTCACCTCAAACGCATACGACTTCAGTAAAACAGCAGGAGGCAGCAGCGGTGGCGCCGCAGTAGCCGTTGCCCTACATATGCTGCCTGTGGCCGACGGATCTGACTTTATGGGTAGCCTTAGAAACCCGGCCGGGTGGAATAACATTTTCGGGATGAGACCATCTTTTGGGCGCGTCCCCTCCTACCCTAGTGCGGAGTTGTATCTGTCACAACTCTCAACCGAGGGCCCTATGGCAAAAAATGTGAGCGACTTGGCCTCGCTCCTTGAAGTCCAAGCAGGAGCAGATCCGCGAGTTCCCTTTAGCCTCACTCACAAACTAAGCGGACTAAGTACTGTCCTAGACCGCGCGCCCCCTTCCATTAAGATAGCTTGGTTGGGTAACTTGGGAGGATACTTAGCGATGGAGGATGGCATCGAAGATACGTGCCTGGGTGCCTTAAAAAGGTTCGTAACTGCAGGTCCACCTCAGACTTCGCTTGAAAGCGTCTCACCCCTATTCAATC
>DAIUEA010000180.1:0-4608 GCA_036845365.1 Limnohabitans sp.
AGGTGGTAGTCTTGGGGCCTAAGCCAAACGCAAAATCCATAAGTTGCAGCGTATTGCATTGCCCGTTGCAAGACCTGAGTGTTGGAGATAGAGTGCTCCGCTTGGCCAAAGCCGATGCAGCCTGCCTGGGCGAGCTCAAACATTTCCGTCAAAGCCTCTCCCTTCAAGCCTTTGGTTAGCGCCCCAAGAGGATGAACCCTCGTTAAATTCATTTTCCCGGCTCTGAACTTAAGCATATCCACCAATCCCGGCTCATCAAGCACGGGGTCCGTATCGGGAGGGCATACAAGAGAGGTGACGCCTGCGGCTACACAAGCCCTAAGCTCAGATTCAAGCATGCCCTCGTGCTCGTACCCTGGCTCTCTAAGGCGGGCCGTCAAATCCACCAAACCCGGAGCAACGATGCACTGGCTTGCATCAATCTCCAAATCGGCCTTGAACCCCTCCAATGACTCAGCACCTGGGGAGCCTATCTTTGTGATGATGGAGTCAGTGATTTGAATGTCACGCAGCGCATCTAAAGTGGAGCAAGGATCGATTACACGACCATTTTTTATGAGTATGTTCATGCGTCATTCCCAGCAACAATAGACATGACGGCCATTCTGACTGCGATGCCAAACGTAACTTGAGGAAGGATCACGCTTTGGGGACCATCGACTACGGCTGAGTCAATCTCCACGCCTCGGTTAATGGGACCTGGATGCATCACAATCGCATCGGACTTTGCAAGGGCAAGCTTTTGAGGGGTCAGGCCGTAGCCTTTAAAGTACTCTTGGCTTGAGGGCAACAACGCCCCGTTCATGCGCTCATTTTGCAACCTCAACATAATGACCACATCACAGCCTTTGATGCCCTCCTCCAGATTGTTAAATACCTTAACCCCCATTTGCGACATATCTGTAGGAACCAATGTCTTTGGGCCCACAACTCTGACCTCAGCACATCCAAGTGTGGTCAAGGCATGAATATCAGACCGTGCCACGCGCGAGTGCAACACATCCCCAACGATCGCAACGCACAAGTTGGAGAACTCGCCCTTGAAATGGCGAATGGTGTACATGTCAAGTAAGCCTTGAGTCGGGTGAGCGTGCCGACCGTCTCCGGCGTTTATAACGTGCACGTGGGGGGCTGTGTGCTGTGCAATTAAGTAGGGAGCTCCAGACTCAGAGTGACGCACTACGAAAATATCAGCGGCCATTGCGCTCAAGTTTGCGATCGTATCAAGGAGGGACTCACCTTTGCTTGCAGATGACCTCGCAATGTCTAAATTAATCACATCGGCACTTAAGCGTTTAGCAGCGATCTCAAAAGTGGTGCGCGTGCGAGTGCTGTTTTCGAAAAAAAGATTAAAGACACTCTTGCCCCTTAAAAGGGGAACTTTTTTGACCTCTCTGTCGCTTACGGAGACGAAATTAGCAGCCGTATCTAAAATGTGAGTTAACAGGGTACGCGATAGCCCCTCGGTCGATAAGAGATGGATCAGCTCGCCGTTTTTATTAAGCTGGGGATTGCGCTTATGTTGCACTCTGGGACTCCAAAGAAAATTTAAAGCGTCCTTGCACATCTTGTTCAAGCGTGAGCTTGCTCGCATCGGCCAGTGGCAGTCTTGCCGCAGCGTAGTCACAGTGTATGGGCAACTCTCTTGAACCTCGGTCCACGAGCACGGCTAGGCGCACGCTTGCAGGGCGCCCAAAGTCAAACATCTCGTTGAGCACGGCCCTAATCGTTCGTCCTGTATAAAGCACATCATCGATCAACAAGATGTGTGCACCTTCAATTTCAAAAGGAAGTTTGGTTTGGCCTCCATCGCTTAGACCTCTCTTGGCAAAATCATCACGGTGTAAGCCTGAGGAGATGGCCCCAACGGGGCAACTCAGCCCTAAATCATTGACGACGCGCTTGGCTAACCACACCCCACCCGAGATGACCCCAACCACACAGGTCTCGGGGATAAACAAAGGCTTGACGCCTTGGCAAAAATCTTTGTAAATGGATTCCGCATCAAGCTCTATGTGACCGTGATTGACAGTGCTCATACTGAGAGACTTCTAAAAAATTGATTAAGAATGACACAAGCAGACTCAGAGTCTACATCGACTCTTCGAGTATCTCCCCCGTAAGCGCTGTGCACCTCAGTGGTGGAATAGCGCTCGTCTACTTCAAAGACAGGTAAACTAAATCTGCCCCTAAGTTGCCTGATAAAACGACGTGCTTTAATTGTATTTTCATGCTCAGCTCCGTCAGGGTGAAAGGGCACCCCAACGACTAAAGCTTCGGGTTGGTACTGAGCAATAAGCTGACCAATTTGAGCCCACTGCTGGAGGGCAGTGCCGCTCACTGCACGGCAAGGCTTGGCGCTGGCGAGTAATTTGTGACCGTAGGCAACACCAATCCGCTTGGTGCCGTAATCTAAGCCCATAAACATCTCGAACACCAACGGATTAACGGCGATAGGTTGAGTCAACGTTTGAGTCAAGGTTTGTGTCAACGCATTAGGGTTTGATGAAGTCTCATCGGCCCGCAAAGAGTCTTGCACGCTGGTTTGTGGACCGCTGGCAACATGGTCAGCCCCTCTCATGCATGTCCTGCTTCCGGGGACAACATCCAGGCCTGAAGGCCCAAAAGGGAAAGCGCCTTGTCGTACCTTTGCTCAAAGGGCGTATCAAAAATGACACTCGGGTCAGCTTGAACCGTTAGCCAACTGTTCTCACCCAATTCAGACTCTAATTGACCCTGCGCCCAGGCAGAGTAACCAAGGGAGACGAGTACTTTTTTAGGTCCAGCTCCTGTTGCCAAGGCCTCAAGTACATCTTTAGAAGTAGTCATCTCAAGCCCACCAGGCACCGATAGGGTTGAGGCATAAACGGTTTCCCCATCAGTTTGGTCCAGCTTTAGCATGGGCTCGTGCAACACAAATCCCCGCTCCGTGTGCATGGGGCCGCCTTGAAAAACTAAAGAAGAGTCCAAATCGGGTCGGGTTACAGGAAGTTCCACTTTTTCAAATAAACTCCTAAGACTCATCTCACTTGGTTTGTTGATTACTATTCCCAAAGCCCCTCTTTCACTGTGTTCGCATAAATAAACGACACTACGGGAGAAGGAGTCATCAGACATGCCTGGCATTGCAATCAGAAAGTGATCCGTTAAGTTGATAGAGTCTGTTTCAGTAGTCATGTGTTCATTTTACTTGATAGAGAAAAGTTAAAATAATTATTCATTTGGATCAAAAAGTGCACAACTCCATTATTGGTGATTTTCAGTCAGGATTGGTATGGTTTAAACGCGATTTACGTGTCCAAGATCAACATGCGCTTTATATGGCGCTGAAACATTGTCAAAAAGTGTATTGCTTATTCGTTTTTGACACAGATATTTTGAATCCTCTGCCCAAACAGGACCGAAGAATCGAGTTTATTCAAGAATCTTTGGTCTCTTTGGATGCTCAGCTCAAAAAGCACGCGAGCTCCCAGGACGTAAGACTCATTACGCTCATGGGCCAACCGGTCCAAGAAGTTACAAACGCAGCTCACTCGTTACAAGTCCAAGCTGTATTTACCAATCATGACGATGAACCTTACGCTCTGACCAGAGACGCTTTGGTCAGGGGGAAATTAGCCGAGCAAGGTATCTCCTTCTTCGGATTTAAGGACCATGTGATCTTTGAGCGCAGCGAGGTGCTCACCCAGGGCGCAACTGCATACGGAGTGTTTACGCCTTACAAAAATGCGTGGCTCAAAAAAGTAAAAGACGAAGATTTAAAGTCTTTTGACATGACCCCTTACAAGAGCCGCCTAGCGCCCCTTAGCCAGGCTCAAAAAAAGACATTTGCTCATCCTCTTCATACCCTGAACGATTTGGGCTTTAAGCCTACGAACTTAAAAGCGCTACCTATACGCACCGGAATAGAGGGGGGGGAATACCTTTTCAAAGATTTCCTTAGTCGAATAGATTTGTATGGGGAGACCAGGGATTACCCAGCAGTTAAGGGCCCTAGTTACTTGGGAGTTCATTTAAGATTTGGTACCGTCTCAATTCGCCGCCTTGCGCGCACTGCGCTTGAGAGAACTCAAAGTGGATCGCCAGGGGCAGCAGTTTGGTTGTCCGAGCTTATTTGGAGGGATTTTTACGCTCAAATAATGCACCACCACCCACGCGTTGTCCGTCAATCTTTTAAGCCCGAGTATGACAAAATATTGTGGGAGGACGGCGCAGTTGCCAAGCAACTCTTTGAGACTTGGTGCTCAGGTAAAACGGGCTACCCCATAGTTGATGCAGCCATGCAACAAATCAATACCACAGGTTACATGCACAACAGATTGAGAATGATTGTTGCTAGTTTTTTAGTCAAAGACTTAGGGATTGATTGGAGGTGGGGGGAGGCCTACTTTGCCACACATTTAATTGATTTTGATCTGTCCTCCAACAACGGTGGTTGGCAATGGGCAAGCTCAAGTGGATGCGACGCGCAGCCCTACTTTAGAATATTCAATCCCGTTAGCCAAAGTAAGCGTTTTGATCCCAAGGGGGTATTCATCAAGCGTTATTTGCCTCAACTCAGCGATCTTGGAGAAAAAGATATTCACGCGCCTTGGGAGGCCTCTAGCC
>DAIUEA010000181.1:0-4607 GCA_036845365.1 Limnohabitans sp.
CAACGCCTCAGTTCATATTAGACGCCATTTCCAGTAATTTTAAAGCGTTAAGCGCCTACCCTCCCACTGTGGGTGAACTCTCCCTCAGGACAGCATGCTCTAATTGGCTTATGCGCCGGTACAGTTTAGATGTGAACCCGCAGACACAAATATTGCCGGTCAATGGATCAAGGGAAGCCTTGTTCTCTTTCATCCAGGCTATGGTAAATCCTGGCTCGCATCTGTCTGATGCTCAGCCTCGATCAGCCCCAGTCGTCATCAGTCCTAACCCGTTTTATCAAATTTATGAGGGTGCGGCATTACTTGCTGGTGCTGAGCCCTATTACGTCCCAAGCGACCCAGGTCGTAATTTTGCTATTGATTGGAGTCAAGTACCTACGCATACTTGGCAAAAAACACAAGTGGTCATCGTTTGCTCCCCCGGTAACCCAACTGGTGCAGTAATGGATTTACAAGAATGGGAGATGCTCTTTAAATTAAGCGCTGAATACGGCTTCGTCATTGCCTCAGATGAATGTTATAGTGAAATTTACTTTAGAGATGAACCCCCTTTGGGAGGACTTGAGGCAGCACACAAACTGGGGATCTCTGATTTTAAAAATTTAATTGCTTTCACCTCTTTGTCCAAAAGAAGCAATGTGCCAGGCATGAGAAGCGGATTTGTTGCTGGGGATGCCAACCTGATCAAGCATTTTCTGCTGTACAGAACCTATCATGGAAGTGCCATGAGCGGGATGATCCAAGCCGCAAGCACAGTGGCTTGGAATGATGAGGAACATGTTATACAAAACAGGAATCTTTATAGAGAGAAATTTTCTGCTGTTTTACCTGTTTTGGCGTCCTGCTTGGATGTTAAATTACCCGACGCTGCCTTCTACCTTTGGGCGGGCGTGCCTGGGGCAGATGACCAATCCTTTGCAAAAGAACTGATGAGTCAATACAATGTGACTGTTTTGCCAGGAAGCTTTTTAGCAAGAAAGTTTAACGGCAAAAACCCAGGACAAGGCAGAATCCGAATGGCTTTGGTTGCGGATACAAAAGAGTGCTTAGAAGCCGCCCACCGAATTAAAGAGTTTGTCCACAAAAATTTTTAACCAACCCAACAATTACTCAATTACACAATGACTCAACAGCTACAACACATCATCGATCAAGCGTGGGAAAACCGCTCTCAACTAAATCTATCCAACGCAGGCTCAGAAATAACTCAGGCCGTAAACCATGTGATAGAGGAGCTCAACACCGGCAAGCTCAGGGTCAGCACCCGCCACTCTGTTGGTAAGTGGGAAACTCATCAGTGGATCAAAAAGGCCGTTTTACTCAGCTTCAAATTTAGCGACAACGTCCCCATGCATGCAGGAGATCTGGGTTTTTACGATAAGGTGCCCACTAAATATGCCGCCTCTAGCGAGCAAGAAATGAGAGATGGCGGCGTGAGGGTTGTCCCACCCGCGGTCGCTAGAAGAGGCAGCTTTATCGCAAAAGGTGCTATTTTGATGCCCAGTTATGTCAATATCGGGGCCTATGTTGATGAGGGCACCATGATTGACACATGGGCTACTGTTGGATCTTGCGCGCAAGTTGGAAAAAATGTTCACATATCCGGAGGCGTAGGACTAGGTGGTGTCTTGGAGCCACTGCAAGCAAACCCCACAATCATTGAAGACAATTGCTTTATCGGGGCCCGCTCTGAGATTGTGGAGGGCGTGATTGTTGAAGAAAATTCAGTGATCTCGATGGGTGTCTACATCGGTCAGAGCACAAAAATCTATGACCGTGCGACAGGAGAAATCATATACGGACGTGTCCCCTCTGGCTCTGTTGTAGTCTCGGGTAACTTGCCAAGTGAGTCAGGTAAATACAGCCTTTACTGCGCCGTCATCGTTAAAAGAGTGGACGCTCAAACAAGGGCGAAAACAAGCTTAAATGATCTTTTGAGAGATTGATGCAACTCGGTTAATTAAGCAGCTAATTGGGCTATCCGGCGCGACTAGCAATCTTCGAGTTCAACTTGTATGGTGAATTTAACACGCCTCTTGTTCAACTTTTTTTTTAGAGCGATGTTTCCTGGATGTATGCGCCGTTGTTAACAAAATCTAAACTTTATGTCTGAACTTTTATCTTTAACTGAGCGGCTCATCTCCCAGGTATCTTTGACCCCTAAAGACGAAGGATGTCAAGACATATTACTGGAGCATTTAAGCCCCTTGGGATTTCAAAGCGAGTGGATTCATGACGGCGAGGGCGATTTGAGGGTCACGAACCTATGGACTCACAGAAAAACCAATCACTTAAAGTCTAAAACACTCGTATTTGCTGGACATACAGATGTCGTTCCTACAGGTCCGGTTGCGAAATGGGACAGCGATCCTTTTACACCCTCATACCGAAACGGTTTTTTGTATGGGCGGGGCGCCAGCGATATGAAATCCTCTCTTGCCGCAATGGTTATGGCAACCAAAGAGTTTTACGCTAACTTTAGCGAGCCATTTTTAAATATCGCTTTTTTAATAACCAGTGACGAAGAGGGACCCGCAACAGGTGGCACCGTAAAAGTGTGTGATGCCTTAAAAAGCAGGGGCGAGCGACTAGACTGGTGCATCGTTGGTGAGCCCACAAGTGTTGAGCAAACCGGCGATATGATTAAAAACGGACGTCGCGGAACCCTCAGTGGCAAATTGGTGATCAAAGGAGTCCAAGGCCACATTGCATATCCACAATTGGCTAAAAATCCCATACACCTCTTTGCTCCTGCAATGACTGAGCTAGTTAATACGGTTTGGGACAAGGGTAATGAATATTTTCAGCCCACCAGTTGGCAGATGAGTAATATTCACGCGGGCACGGGTGCTGGAAATGTCATTCCAGGCGAATGTGTCATCGACTTTAATTTTAGATTTTCTACTGAATCCACAGTTGAACAACTTCAGTCCCGAGTCCACTCGATACTGGACCATTTCTCGTTGGAATATGACCTTAAATGGACATTAGGCGGGATGCCCTTCATCACTGCTGAGGGCGAGTTAGTCAAAGCCGTTCGAGGTGCAATCAAGAACGTTTGCGAAATTGATACGCAACTCTCAACCACAGGGGGCACGAGTGACGGAAGATTTATATCCTCAATATGCAGCCAAGTCATTGAACTTGGCCCCCCCAACGCCACCATTCACAAAATCAATGAGTGCGTGAGAGTAAAAGATATAGAGAAATTAAAAGACGTCTACTACCAAATAATAGTGAGTTTAAATCACCTATCTAAAGCCTCCTCAATGACCTTGACATGAGAGTGCGAGAGTTAATAGCTGAGTCCGCTGAGCGCTTAAAAAAAGCGAACGTCTCATTTGGTCATGGCACAACTAATGAACATGATGAGGCGTCTTGGCTTGTGCTTTGGAGCACCGGGCTTGCGTTGGATACGGATACGACCGAGAATGAGTTAGAACTCAGCAACAGCCAAATTGAAAAAGCCAGAGCAATCGTTGAAAGGCGTATATCAGAGAGGAAACCAAGCGCATACCTAACCGGAGAGGCCTGGCTTCAAGGCATACCCTTCTTTGTCGACCAAAGAAGCATTATCCCTAGAAGCCTTATTGCCGAGTGCTTGGTCAACTCTGCAATTGATCCTTGGCTGAACATACACACCTCTCGGGTGCTCGATCTTTGTACTGGAAATGCAAGCTTGGCTGTGATTTGCGCCATGGTCTTCCCCGACGTAGAAATTGATGCGCTAGATATATCTGTAGAGGCTCTCGAGGTCGCTCAAATCAATGTCAAGAGACACATGCTTGAGGGTAGAATCGAACTCGTTTTATCAGATTGCTTAGAGTGTGCAACAGGACCTTATGATTTGATTCTTTGCAACCCCCCTTATGTAAACGCCAAAAGCATGAGCGAGCTCCCGCAGGAGTTTAAGGCAGAGCCCGCTTTGTCTCTTCACGGCGGCGAGGACGGAATGGATTTCATCAAACGATTTCTTAAAGATGCGGCCAATTACTTAACCGATATTGGGATCATTGTTTTGGAAATCGGTCACGAGAGAGTTCATTTTGAAAAAGCTTTTAACGCCCTTGAGTGCGTTTGGCTTGAGACGAGCCAGACGCAGGATCAGGTCGTTTTAATTACTAAAAAACAGCTCTTAGCCCATTTTTAAGCGACTCAAGTTTTGAACTGATCCATGGCCCTCTTTTAAGTGAATTTTAAAATATGATAGTTTTGCAAGACGTCGTCTTAAGACGAGGTTCAAAGATAGTGTTAGATCAGGCAAGCGTCTGCATCAATCCTGGAGAAAAGGTAGGATTAATTGGTAGAAACGGAGCGGGTAAATCCAGTTTGTTTGCACTCTTGAATAAAACCTTGAGCGAGGACAAGGGTGAAGTTCAAATCCCAAGCTCTTGGCGAATGGCTCAAGTTGCCCAGGAAATGCCCGAGAGCGAGGACTCTGCGACCGATTTTGTGCTCAGCGGGGATACGGCTCTTGAGGAGGCTAATGCGGCATTAAGGGCTGCTGAAACATCCCAAGACGGCATGGAAATAGCACATGCACATCTCTTGCTATCAGATCTTGGAGCCCACGACGCTAAGTCCAGAGCCCAATCCCTCATCCTAGG
>DAIUEA010000182.1:0-4592 GCA_036845365.1 Limnohabitans sp.
GCTTTGCGACATGTACAGTGTGCACTTGATCGCGGATGAAATCGCTGTAGGGTGCGGGAGGACTGGGACTTTTTTTGCATTCGAGCAAGCTGTCCCTGCATGTTGGCCCGATTTTATGTGCCTGTCCAAAGGCATCAGCGGTGGGTATTTGCCTTTGTCTTTGGTGATGACGAGAGACAGCATTTACGAGGCTTTTTATGATGAAAAAATAACCAAAGCATTCTTGCACTCTCACTCTTACACGGGTAACCCTTTGGCGTGCAGCGCTGCACTGGCAACTTTGGATATTTTTAGAGATGATCAGGTTTTGATCGCTAATAAAATCTTATCCTCTAAGATCTCTGAGGGTTTGAAACCGCTTCAAAATGATAAAAGAATAATGCACTTTCGAAATCAAGGGATGATATGGGCTTTTGACGCCGTGATTGAGGATCCTGCAAAAAGGGATACTTTTTCTAGAAGGTTCTTTGCAAAGGCGCTGGAGCATGAGTTATTGGTTCGCCCGATTGGTAACACGGTTTATTTAATGCCCCCCTATATTCTCAGCGACAAGGAGGTGAGCTTGGTTACTCAGCGCCTACATGCGGTGTTTGATGAGGTGATGCGTTTTGAAGGGGTGGCTCATCAAGCTGCGCGGTAAAGAAATGAGCACATTCCTACAAAATATTTCTACCCAGTTACAGGGCATTCGCAGTGGTGGTTTGTACAGAACAAGGCAGCAAACGGAATCTGCCTGTGCCCCTACTGTGAGCGTTAGGGGCCGTAGCCTATTGGCCTTTAACAGCAATGACTATTTGGGTTTTGCTGGTGACGAGCGAATCGTTGAGGCTTTCAAAGAGGGGTTAAGTATGTATGGGGCGGGGAGTGGCGCTTCTCACTTAATTAGTGGGCACAGCCAAGCGCATACTAACCTTGAGGATAAGTTAGCGAAACTGCTATCGCCCTACATCGAGCAAGCCGGTGCTCTTTACTTTTGTACGGGCTATATGGCCAATTTGGCGGTTATGACGTCTTTGGTAGATAGCGTCAAAGGTGAAGCTGAAGTTTTCTCAGAGGAACGTAACCATGCATCCATCATTGATGCGGTGCGTTTGTCCAGAGCTTCTTTCTCAGTTTACCCGCACTGCGACACGACAGCTTTGTTAAGCTTGTTGCAAAAGTCTAACGCAAAGCTCAAAATCGTGGTGACAGACGGTGTGTTCAGTATGGACGGAGACTTGGCCCCTTTGCATGAATTGGTACGGATTTGTGAAGCTGAGAATGCCGTCTTGGTGGTAGACGATGCGCACGGATTTGGTGTGTTGGGAGAACGGGGCAAAGGGATCTTGGAGCACTACAGCGTCTCCTCTCCTCATATCATCTACATGGGCACCCTTGGCAAAGCGGCAGGCGTGAGTGGGGCTTTTGTGTGTGCGAACTCCGAGTTTATTGATTGGATGATTCAACGCGCAAGGCCCTACATTTACACCACCGCAGCCCCGCCTGCGTGCGCACACGCGTTGCTCACAAGTGTTGATTTATTAACAGGGCCTGAGGGAATTGCCAAGCGTAAACACCTGCAAGAGCTGATCCAGTTTTTTAAGTTAGGTGTAAGTGAACAGTTCACCTTAGGGGGGCAGGCTGCGGTGTTGGGATGTCGTGATTACAGACTCCTTGACTCCTCCACGCCCATACAGCCGCTCATCATCGGCAGCAATGAAGATGTTTTAAGAGCCTCTGAGACCCTTTTTGAAGAGGGTTTGTGGGTCACAGCAATAAGAGCGCCTACGGTGCCCAAGGCAAGCGCAAGACTTCGCATCACCTTGTCTGCGTCCCACAGCACCCAACAAGTTGAGCGGTTACTCAATACGTTAAAGAAAATTTGATATTTTTATGCCCCATACTCTTTTTGATACACCCTTTTCATGCTTCGTTACGGGCACAGACACTGAAATTGGTAAAACACTCATCTCAAGCACACTTATTCATTTGCAAACGAATAGGGGATTTCGAGTGGCTGGTATGAAGCCAGTTGCAGCAGGCGCACAGTTTACAGTTGATCCGAAACCTCATTGGTTTAATGAGGATGTGGAGTCTCTGTACAGGGCCTCAAATGTTAATGCGGCGAGGGAGCTCATGTGCCCCTATTTATTTCAATTGCCTGCAGCCCCTCATATCGCTGCGAGTTTAGAAAGGGTAGAGATAAACCCAAACACAATCTTGGATGCGTTTAATAAGATAAAGCGACTCTCACAAGCAGTGGTGGTAGAGGGAGTCGGGGGATTTAGAGTGCCACTCACAGAGTGTTTTGACACCGCGGATTTAGCGGTTGAATTGAATTTACCAGTTATTTTGGTAGTTGGAATGCGTCTTGGTTGTATCAACCACGCCCTTTTAACTGCAGAGGCGATTAGAGCAAGAGGGCTTGAATTGGTAGGGTGGGTAGCCAACTCTGCAGCACAGCCTATGGACAGGTTAATGGAGAACGTTGAGGCCATTGACCTTAGGATAAAAGCACCGAAACTTGCAAATGTTCCTTTTTTAAATAATGTCAGTGTTCAAACAGCGGGTGAGTATTTTTTATAGTTCAATTTTTAAGCTAAAAAAAAGCGCCTGATTTTACTCAGGCGCTTAGGCTTGGAGATGAAACGCTAATTAATTAACTTTAGATCAAAAGAATCCGTACAGAAGACCAATGTTGATTGTCTGTGCGGTTTGGCCTGAGGTCAATGATCCTGGACCGGTGTAGGCGGCACCCGTGGTTGTTGAGGTCTGTGAGGGAATGTAGGAAGTAAAGTTGTAGTCTCCACCCACTGTTACGTTTGTGCCACTGTGATTTGTGGTCGAAGCAAATTGGCCATAAATCTTCAGGTCTTTGAAGAGTTCTTGTTGGATTCCTGCTGCCATGGTGCCCATTTTGTAATTTGTTTTTGAATCAGACGTTTGGTATATGCCCAAATCAAAAACAGTTTTCGCCGACAAGGCGTATGTGCCTCCAACGCCACCCGTAGTCAATGATGTAAACGTAGAGGACATCTCAGATGCGCCAAGAACTTTAAGGGTTGCTGGGCCAAGTTTGTATGTAAGACCTCCAACGTTTCCTCTTGATCCAATATTTCCACTTGTGTGATTTAAAAAGTTAGCGGCTGTAACTGTTAGTAATTCAGTACTATAGGACACTGAAACACGACTTCCCGAATTATTTGACCCATTGTTAGTGGAGGCTGTTCCAGCTAAAGAATCGGGAACAACTGTTATCGACCCTGATAAACCATTAACTGTTGGTGTTGTGTAGTTTACAGCTCCAACGTCAACTGTGCTCAGCGGACCATCAGCACTCACATACTGCAAGCCGCTACCAAAATTTGAGCCAGCGCGTGGGTCAACTTTTAAAACAGTACTGAATGCGATGTTGTCCATCGTACCTACCTTTAAAGTGCCCGCAGAACCTTTGATGAATAAGTTGGCTTGACGGTTGAATAGAGAGTTGGTGGCACCAAAGCCCCAGTTGCTTGTTGTGGTTGTTGATGACGCAGCTTGATTAGGGTTTAACAAAAAACCTTGCTCAAGTTGAAATCCACCGGTCATGCCATCCATAGATTTTTCTGCTTTCATTCCAATGAATGTAGGTGCATAGCCACCAGTAACAAATTCGGTCGTTGTGCCGAGTTGGGACGATGCAGGACCACCCTTCACAGAGGTTGAGGCTATACCACCATCAACTAGGGCGTAAAAGCTGTAGCCATCTGCTGCATTCGCAGATAGGCCAGCAGCTGCTAAAGCTGTAAATATCGCAGTGCGCTTCAAAATACCTGATTTCATGTAAAACTCCAAATTAAAGTTAAGAAAGGTGAGGGAACTCAAACAATGCATAGTCATTTGATTATTTTTGTAACGTAAGTGTAACGAATGAATTCGGACTTAATCAAAGCTGCGCTCCAAAAATAAGGGTTTATATCTAATATAAAAAAGATAATATTTATATTTAAATATTAATTAAATTTTTAATATAAATATTTAAGTATTAAATATTTACTATTCATTACATTTTGAAGTTTTAAATATTTCATATGCCCCCATCATGGCTGTTGTAAATTTGCAAAGATCCTTGCTTTGCAATTTCATCCGACTTTATACCTCTGGGTTTGGGGTTGGCTTGGGAAAATGTGAGTGGGTCGCAGGTTCACACTACTTCATAAAAATGAATTCAAATTCAGTGGAGAGCCAAGCAAATTTAATCAGATATTGAAAAATACCTAAAGGCATCGCAAGGTATAGAAAGTTCATTAGCGATTGATTCCAGATTTTCTGATCCCAGTCAAAAGGCACCAGAATTACGTGATATCGTCAGGGGTCAGTTTCTTCATTTCTACTATTTTCTTTTTTTAAAATGAAACTCATCAGCACAACTGCCTTTAAGTCCTCCGTCGTTACTAGCCTGCGGTTACCCGCATTTATTTTTGGCATCTTTAAATCAATTTCACTTACCTCAGCGGTTGGCATAGCGATCACTTCCAACGCCTTGGTTTTTGGCGTCGTGGCTTATCTAGGTGTGCAGAGCTCTTTCGCTGCCGAGCCTCAGTGGCCTTCCAAGCCCATCACGATTGTGATCC
>DAIUEA010000183.1:0-4561 GCA_036845365.1 Limnohabitans sp.
TTCGTGGACCGTGATGTCAACGGGCACCGGTGTTTGAGGGGTTAAACCAGCCATAAATTGAGTCCGATCAAAATTTACAAAAGCACCCGCTCGATACCGCCCGTGTTGGCATGCTGAACATACTCGGACATCCAATTTTCGCCAAGGATCTTCCTGGCCATCTCAACTACAATGTAATCGGCCTCTAAGAGCCCATTTTGTAAGTCCTCTTTGTACCGACTCAATCCTTGCAAACAGCTTGGGCAGCTGGTTAAAATTTTGACGTTTTCCTGAGGTCCTTTTAAACCCTCGCCTTTAGTCATTATTGATCTAAGATTCGCCTCGTCTGCGCGCAACACGCCTTCTTTTTTAAATCGAACCTGGGTTGAAATATCCGGCCTAGTCACCCCAAAGGTACCCGATTCTCCGCAGCAACTCTCGGATTTAAGCACTTGATTGCCCAGCAAACTCTTAACCGTTTTCATAGGGTCTTGTTGTTTCATGGGGGAGTGACAAGGATCATGGTAAAGGTAAGACCCTTGCTCAGCAAACCCAAGAGTGATCTCTTTTTCCAGTAAAAACTCGTGGATATCTAAAATCCTGCAGCCGGGAAAGATTTTGTCAAATTCATAGGCTTGTAATTGATCAAAACAAGTACCGCAACTCACCACCACCGTTTTGATATCCAGGTAATTGAGTGTATTGGCAACTCTGTGAAAAAGCACGCGGTTGTCGGTTGTTATTTTTTCCGCTTTATCTTGCTGACCCGAGCCGCGCTGTGGGTAACCACAGCACAGGTAACCTGGGGGCAACACTGTTTGAACACCCGCGTGCCAAAGCATGGCCTGCGTGGCTAAGCCCACCTGAGAGAATAAACGCTCGGAGCCACATCCGGGAAAGTAAAAAACCGCCTCGCTATCGCTTTGCGTCGCTCTTGGATTTCTGATGATTGGCACATAATTCCTGTCCTCAATATCCAACAGTGCACGTGCAGAACGCTTAGGGAGTCCAGAGGGCATTTTTTTATTCACAAAGTGAATAACCTGCTCTTTAATGCTGGGTAAACCTACCGAAGACTTGGGTTTTGAGGTTTGCTTTTTTGCAACCAACCTCAGCACATCATTAGCCCACCTTTGCACCTTAAAGCCTACCCCAACCATTAAGCTGCGCATTAGTTTGATGGTTTGGGGCTGGGTTGCGTTTAAAAACAACATGGCCATGGCGTTACCAGGTCTGAAGCTTTTTTTACCCATCTTACGCAAGAGGTTGCGCATGTTCATGGTGACTTCACCAAAATCAATTTTCACGGGACAGGGTGACTCACATTTGTGGCACACCGTACAGTGATCCGCTACGTCCTCAAACTCTTGCCAGTGCTTGATTGATACACCTCTGCGCGTTTGTTCCTCATATAAAAAAGCTTCTATGAGTAGTGAAGTAGCAAGGATTTTATTTCTAGGGCTGTAAAGTAAATTAGCTCTAGGTACATGAGTTGCACAAACCGGTTTGCATTTGCCGCACCTCAAACAGTCTTTAATGCTGTCGGAGATTGCGCCAATATCGGACTGCTGCATGATCAACGACTCGTGCCCCATGAGACCAAAGCTTGGTGTGTACGCCTGAGTTAGGTCAGCAGCCCTCAAAGCTGACTTATCTCCATCCGTTTGAGCTTGGACTCGCAACAGCTTACCCGCATTGAATCTTCCGTGAGGATCTACGCGCGCTTTGTAATTGGCAAATGGTGCCAATTCCTCATCGCTTAAGTATTCCAGCTTAGTAATGCCGATGCCGTGTTCCCCGGAGATCACGCCGTCCAAAGATCTGGCCAACTGCATAATGCGTGCAACCGCTTGGTGCGCTGTTTGCAACATGTCATAGTCATCACTGTTAACAGGTATATTGGTATGAACGTTACCATCACCTGCGTGCATGTGAAGCGCAGCCCATACGCGGGACTTCAAAACCTTTTTGTGAATAGCAACACATTCCTCAAAGATCGGAGTAAAGGCCACGCCTCCAAAAATGTTTTGTAACGGCCCCATCAGCTCTACTTTCCAACTTGCCCTGAGTGAATGGTCCTGGAGCTGTGGGAAAAGGGTCTCCACATCCAAAAGCCACACGCCCCAACGTGCCTTTACAGCTTGGACTAACTCTCGCGCTTGGACAAGCTTTTCTTGCAAGAGCTCTGCAGATGCTATCTCATCTGAGTCCGCAGCCTTGCCTAGAGGTAGATTGCCAGTACTAAAGAACTCAAGCAACTCATCACATAAGGCAATCTTATTTTTCAAAGATAGCTCAATATTTATTTGATCAATGCCGTCCGTGTACTCTGCCATCCTAGGCAAAGGTATAACCACATCTTCATTGATCTTAAAAGCGTTGGTGTGTTTGCTAATCGCTGCAGTGCGTTTTCTGTCTTGCCAGAATTTTTTCCGGGCCTCTGCACTGACTGCAACAAAGCCCTCGCCGCTGCGCAAATTGGCAAGGCGCACAACCTCCGATGTTGCAGCCGCAACTTGGTCTGCATCATCGCCTGCGATATCGGCCAGCAAAACCATCTTGGGCAAACCGCCTCTTTTAGATTTAGTGGTGTACCCAACCGCTTTTAAATACCGATCATCCAAGTGCTCAAGACCCGCAAGCACAGTCGAGCCCAGTTTACTTTGGGCAAACATGTAGTCCCTAATCTCCACAATACTTGGAACCGCATCTCTTGGGTGGCCAAAGAACTCTAGGCAAGCAGTGCGCGTGAAGCTGGGCATGCGGTGGACGATAAATCTTGCACTGGTGATTAAGCCATCGCAACCTTCTTTTTGGATACCCGGTAATCCGCTTAAAAATTTATCTGTAACGTCCTTACCCAATCCCGCCTTTCTAAAGGAGGCGCCTGGAATGTCCAAGCGTTCAGTGCGCACGGGTGTGACCCCATCTGCCTGAAAATAACGCAACTCAAAGCTGGCCATATCGGCGTCGTGAATTTTTCCTAAATTGTGGCCTATCCTCACCACCTCTAGCCACAAAGCGTCAGGCGTAACCATTCTCCAAGAAGCTAAATTATCGAGCGCTGTTCCCCAAAGCACAGCCTTCTTACCCCCCGCGTTCATGGCCACATTGCCACCAATACAAGAGGCCTCTGCTGAGGTGGGATCAACTGCAAAGACAAACCCGTTTTTTTCTGCGCAATCAGCGACCCGTTGCGTCACCACTCCGGCCTCACACCAAATAGTGGGCACCAGGTTAGACAGCCCTGGCAGCTCGACCATCTGAACGTCCGACATCGATTCGAGTTTTTCAGTGTTAATAACTGCGCTCTTCCACTTCAGCGGTATCGCACCCCCCGTATAACCCGTACCCCCACCTCTTGGTACGATGGTTAAACCTAGATCAATACAACCTTTTACAAGTCCCGCCATTTCTGTCTCGGTATCTGGGGTGAGGACCACAAAGGGATACTCAACCCGCCAGTCCGTTGCATCGGTGACGTGTGAGACTTTGCTCATTGCGTCAAACTTAATGTTATCGGTTTGGGTGTATTTCTTTAAGTTTTTAAGCGCTGCACGGCGAAGGGCGTGCACCTGCCTAAAGTGTTCCTCAAACTCTGCCACCGCACCGCGCGCAAGACCCAACAACTCCACAACAAAGGAGTCGCGTTCTACATCTTCATTGGGGGTTCTTCTTTGCTCTACGGCTTGTAACCTATGGTTTAAGGCCTCTATTAAGAGAGTTCTTCTCTTAGGGTTCTCTAATAAATCATCGCCCAGATAGGGATTTCTTTGAACAACCCAAATATCTCCCAATACCTCATAAAGCATGCGGGCTGAGCGTCCAGTTTTCCGCTCATTTTTTAACGACTCCAGTAAACTCCAAGCTCTAGCGCCGAGTAAACGGATCACTATTTCACGGTCAGAAAATGAGGTGTAGTTGTAGGGTATTTCGCGCAGACGCGCCCCGCTACTCGTTTCTGAGGCCAATTGTTGTAGGAAAATAGGTGCATTCATAAGTGTTAATGTATGTTACCGCAATGCACAAATCCCTTATAAATCAATGCTATATTGGATGCTGATATTTTAAAGTTTTTGAGGCTGCAAAAGGTAGTTGCCCTGTGAAGATTTTTGTTTTCCAATTAATTTGAGAAATTCACTTAAAAACCACACCAATAATCATTGAAAAATAAGGGTTTTCAAAAATTTTTGCACGCCTAAGCTTAACGACGTTAACTCCATCCCTTAATCAAAATCCACTGTGAGGTGGCCACACAGGCTACTAAACTTGCGTAGGTCAGCATTTTCCCGTCTTCACCGCTTGAGATTAAGCCCGCGCACAAGACCAAACTACCCACCATTAAGTTGATCAAAATTCGCCCGAAAATTCCAAAAAAAGGTTCCCCAGGCGAAGAGTTGAATTTAAAAAGTGATACGAATACGCCTACAGCAAGGGCAGGTGCAAGAAAATTGCCCAGATTAAAGATTAAATTCAGCATGTCCATCCACATAATTTTATAATGCAAGGATGGCAGTCTGGGCTTTAGGCCTCAATCACATTTCCGCTCCACTCGATTTGCGTGGTCGCTTTGCCTTTGCCG
>DAIUEA010000184.1:0-2483 GCA_036845365.1 Limnohabitans sp.
GTACTGCTGGACGCCCCTTGCACAGCCTCTGGCATTGTTAGGCGTCATCCCGATATCCGCTGGCTCAGGAGAGAGTCCGATATTGCACAGCTGGCAGAGATGCAAAAACGCTTGCTTGATAAAAGCTGGCAAGTGCTCAGGACTGGGGGTAAGTTGCTCTTTTGCACCTGCTCTGTTTTTAAGCAAGAGGGGGAGCAGCAGGTGCAATCGTTTCTTAGGCGCAACACAGATGCTTCAATATGCACGCAAGTGGGGCATTTGCTACCCAGTTTGGGCTTTAAGGGGGAGTTGGTGAAGGACAATGAACTGATTGATCATGATGGATTTTTCTACACTTTATTGCAAAAGAGCTGACGCCCTTCGGTTCGGTAGCGCTCAAGCACAACGCTTCGCGCTGGGTTTGCTCTGCGCCGTATTCGGGGTTGTGTTTCATATCAGTGCCTTCTCTCAGCAATTGCTTCAAAGCGGGGACTTTGAGGTCAACGCGGATGAGGACGCGTATTTTCTGCAAGCCACGTTTAACTTTGATTTGCCCATCGGGGTGGAGGAGGCGCTTAACAAAGGAGTGCCCTTATTTTTTATTGCTGAGGTAGACGTTTTAAAAGAGCGTTGGTACTGGAGTGATAAATTAATTACCCACAGTGAGCGGCACATGAGACTGAGTTACCAACCTTTAACCAGGCGGTGGAAGATTCACGTATCCTCTCAGCCCATATCAAACACGGGGCTTGGGGTGGCGATGGGGCAGAGTTTTGATAGTCTGTCCGAGGCGTTGGCTATTGTCAGAAGAGTAACGCGCTGGAAAATCGCAGACAAACACGAGATTGACCCTGGTAATCGGTACCATTACAACTTTAATTTTAGGCTCGATTTGTCCCAATTACCCAGGCCATTGCAGATGGGGGCAATAGGGGACTCGGAATGGGTCATGAGTTTCACCCGCTCACAACGCTTGGTAACCGACCCCGCTGAATGAGAACCATAGGCTTTCAACGTTTGAATAAAAAACGTATGGGCTGGGTCCTTGGAATTGTGACCTTTGCGGTTTTGGCGCTCTCATTAGTTCTTTTGTTTTTGTTAACACAAGCAACCCAAAAATGGGAGCTTTACGAGCAAAACTATGAGTTGCTATTTGCTTTAAACGCCGTAGTGGCCGCGGGTCTATTGTTGGTGATTGGTTGGGCTGGTTTTAGGCTTGTTCAGCGCCTCAGAGTGGGCAAATTTGGCAGCAGGTTGCTTTTAAAGTTAGCTGCTGTATTTGCTTTGATCGGTATCGTGCCCGGTATCGTCATATACACAGTTTCTTACCAATTTGTGTCTAGATCGATTGAGTCTTGGTTTGATGTGAAAGTGGAGGGCGCATTAGATGCGGGTTTAAATTTAGGTCGCGCCACCATTGATAACTTATCCCAAGAGCTGGGGAATAAAGTCAAGAGCTCTTTGTACGTGCTGTCCAATTCAAGCGATACGGGGCAAGTGCTGGCGCTTGAGAAGATAAGAGAGCTCACAAACGCTGACGATGCGATACTTTGGTCTGCTCAGCTCAAGCCCCTAGCCAGTGTGGGTGACTCAAAGTACGATCTGTACCCGGAGACCCCAAACTCTATTGAGATCAGCCGAGTCTACTCAGAGGGGGTGACATGGCGCGTTGAGGGGTTGGAGGAAGGGGTGAGTGGCCCCAATTTACTGCCCAAAGTAAAGGTGCTCGCAGTCGTCTATATCAACAAAATCAAACTTAGACCAGAGAAAGTGATCTTGCAGGTGACACAAAACTTGCCATCAAACGTGGTCAACAATGCGCTTGCCGTTTTGGTGGCCAACAGGGAGTACCAAGAAAGGGCTTTGGCTCGTGAGGGGTTAAAGCGGATGTATATCGGCACATTAACGCTTACATTTTTTCTAGCGGTATTTGGGGCTGTGCTCTTAGCCGCTATTTTAGGAAATCAATTGGCTCGCCCGCTACTGGTTTTAGCGATGGGTGTAAGGGACGTGGCCGCTGGGGATTTAAGTCCTAAAGAGGTTTTGGAGGGAAGGGATGAATTGGACGGTCTGACCAGAGCGTTTGCAAAGATGACAGAGCAACTCGCAAGCTCCAGGTCCACCGTTCAAAGCAGTATGGACCAGGTCAGCCTGGCAAGAGCGAACCTTCAAACCATACTGGACAATTTAACGGCTGGTGTGATTGTGATGAAATCCTCAGGGGAAATACTATCTGCAAACCCAGGCGCTAGCCGAGTGCTCAAAGTAGCTCTTAATCACCTGAGTCAGTCAAATATTAAAGAAATAATTCAAATTGACACATTTGTATCGCCTGTTATTCAGCATTTCGAGCACTTTGTGAGCGATCCCTCAAACCAAGGTCTAGATCACTGGCAAGATTCCTTTGATTTTTTGCCCCCAGGCCCAGGCGCAGGCGCGGGCGCAAACGATGGAAGTAAGACGTTTTTGGGGGATAAAACGGGCGTAATCACCCTAGTAGCCAG
>DAIUEA010000184.1:2493-4551 GCA_036845365.1 Limnohabitans sp.
ATTGCCAAACGGGGACTGGTTGCTTGTGTTTGATGATATTTCCCAAATTATCTCTGCCCAACGCACACAGGCATGGGGCGAGGTGGCCAAAAGACTAGCGCATGAGATCAAAAATCCGTTGACTCCCATCCAACTGTCTGCGGAGCGATTAGCTATGAAACTAAGTGGCAAAGTTGGCGAGGCCGAGCAGACACTTTTAAACAAGTCTGTTAAAACGATCGTAGACCAGGTTGATGCGATGAAAAGACTGGTCAATGAGTTTAGAGAATTTGGTCGAATGCCTCAGGCAGATTTAAGGCCCTTGGATTTAAATGGGCTGATCAAGGAGGTGTTGAGTCTTTATGATGTGGAAAACGATGCGGTTGTCATAAAATCTAATTTTGATGCAAAATGTCCAAATATTTTGGGTGACGAGCAGTTGCTTAGGCAAGTCATTCATAATTTATTGCAAAATGCGCAGGATGCGAGCGAAGGCTCGCAGACCAAAGAAATTGTGATACAAACTGAGTGGCGAGAGCTCTCCAAAAGGGTAAGAATGTCAGTGATGGATAGTGGGAGCGGATTTACTGAGTCTGTGCTACAAAGGGCATTCGAGCCATACGTGACAACTAAGGCGAAGGGCACTGGCTTGGGATTGGCAGTTGTCAAGAAAATTGCAGACGAGCATAATGCGAGAATTGAGCTTAGAAACACCGAAGATCACGGCGTGATTAAAGGTGCCAGAGTAGCCATATCGTTTCAAACGGAAAAGGCAGGGAGCATTCCAATGACACAAACCGAAAAGGCCTGACGCAGTAATATGGCAAATATATTAGTCGTAGACGACGAGCTGGGAATTAGGGATCTTTTGTCAGAGATATTAAATGACGAAGGTCACCAAGTTGAGTTGGCAGAAAATGCTGCCCAAGCCAGAGCGGCTAGGTTGGCGGGCGCACCGGATTTGGTGCTCTTAGATATTTGGATGCCAGATACGGACGGTGTAAGCTTACTTAAAGAGTGGTCTGCGTCGGGGTTGCTCACGATGCCAGTGATCATGATGAGCGGGCACGCAACCATTGATACGGCTGTTGAGGCGACACGTATAGGGGCTTTGGCTTTCCTGGAAAAGCCGATCACGATGCAAAAGTTGATCAAATCTGTAGAGCAAGGACTTGCTCGCAAACCCCGTGAGTTGATTCGTCCCCAACAATCTGCTCCGAGTGTAAGACAAAGTAGTTTTGGGGCTAGTAGCTTTGCGGGTGCCTCTGTCACACATGAGGTGAATGCGCCTAATAATTTGCCCACTCACAGCAATGACAACGTGCCTTGGTCTAACCTACAAAGTTTTGATTTGAATCAACCATTAAGAGATGCTAGGGACGCCTTTGAGAAGGCTTACTTTGAGTTTCATTTGGTACAAGAGGGTGGCTCAATGACGCGTGTGGCTGAGAAAACAGGCTTAGAGAGAACCCATCTTTACAGAAAACTAAAGCAATTGGGGGTCGATTTATCTAAGGGCAAGCGCTCATCAAGCAATTAACGGTTAGTGGTTTTACTGCGGCCTATTTGTAGTTGTCAAATTTTGCTACGTTCTCTAACGTAATTGATGAGTCCGGTTTTTTTAACGACAAAGGTAAATACCACTGCCCCTAAGCACGCGCCCACTAAGTCGCCTAAAAACATAATAGGCACTTGGTCGAGGGTATAGAACTGCTTAGGATCCGCAATAGACCAAGCAATATGATGAGTTAGGCTGTTTAGGAAAGCGTATATGGCCGCCACCTGAAATAAGTCTTTTAGATATTTGACGCTAACCGCGCGCCCGCTTAATATCTTAAATATATAAAAAGCCAATAAAGGACTTGAAACAGAGGCCGTCATGTTGAGCATAGCCGCCAGGGGTGAATCCCTAAAAAATAACTCTATAAAAAAAACTCCCAAAGCGGTGCCGACACTGCCGGCGAACTCTCCCAGCACGATTACATTGGCAAGGCGTAAAAAAGCCGGAAGATAAATCCAATTGATGTGTTCTGTAAATTCCGTGTATGAAAAAACCCACTCGTTAAAGTAGTGCATAAA
>DAIUEA010000185.1:0-4534 GCA_036845365.1 Limnohabitans sp.
CTTTCAACGCAGTCTTGCTTGATTGCGAGGGACAGGTTGCCTGCAACTTTCCACTTTTATGACGGTAAATAAATGACAAAAGAAATTCTTCTCTACGATATAGCCCACGCGAGAACGGGTGATAAGGGAAATCGCTCTAACATTAGTTTGATCGCCTATAAACCCGAGCACTACAGCTTAATAGTTGAACAGATAACTGAGCAAAGGGTGCTAAATCATTTTGCTGATCGCAAACCCTCCAAAGTTGTTCGCTATCTTTTGCCTAATTTGAGTGCTATGAATTTTGTGATTGATGATGTCTTAGACGGAGGAGTCAATGACACATTGAATCTGGACATGCACGGCAAATCGCTCTCTTTTCATTTGTTAGCCATGAAAGTTATGATGCCTCTATGAGATATATATTTAGCAAGTTAAAGCCCTTAGTTAACGTATTTGTGTTTACGGAAAAAGCAATATTTTTTGTACTAGCACTTGCACTTGCAACTCTTTGCCTCAATTCAACCGCACAAAATCTCCAAATTGGTGGATCTTTTCCTTCAAAGCCCATTCAATTTATCGTCCCCTTTCCACCGGGTTCGGCCACTGATATGGCTGCGCGCGTCATTAGTCAGCCTTTAAGTGTATTGCTAGGGCAACCCATCGTTGTTGAAAACAAGCCCGGTGCATCGGGCTCTATTGGTGCAATGGAGGTGATCCGGGCAGCGCCTGATGGCTACACCTTATTATTTGCTTCCAATTCGGCTGTAGCCTCTAATGTTGCGCTATTGAAGAAAATTCCCTATGACCCTAACAAAGACTTCACGCCCGTAGTAGGTATTGGGGAGACTGCGCTTGTGCTGATGGTCAAGGCTAACTCACCCTACAAAAACTTAGCAGACTTAGTAAGTAGCGCAAAACAAAGACCGGGAAAAGTCTCTGCCGGATTTGGCTCCTCGAGTTCTCAAATTTGCATTGGTACATTAAATAAACTCGCTGGGCTCGATGTACTACCGATTCCTTACAAAGGAATTCCGCTTGCTGTTAATGATGTGGTTGGTGGGACACTGGACTTTACGTTTGCAGATATTGGCAATGCACAAGCACAGGCTAAGGGAGGCACTATGCGGGCTTTGGCTATTTCTTCTGCTAAGCGAAGTCCACTCGCCCCCGACTGGCCCTCTGCATCTGAGACTCTTCCTGCGTTTGATATAAGTGCCTGGTTCGCCGTGGTAGGCCCCTCTGGAGTGCCAAGGGAAGTTGTTGAAAAGTTAAGTCAAGCAATGATTCAAATTTTGAAGAGAAACGAAACCCGAGAGAAGCTAGCCAGTATTGGTCTGACGCCCATGCCGACCCCACCCGATCAATTGCAGAGCTTTATCTCCTCTGAAATTATTAAATGGAAGCGAATCGCAAAAGATGCAAACATTGAACCTGAATAAATCTTGAATCCTTCGCTTTTTTGTACTCATCACCTTTTAAATCATAATGTCAAACTCTGAACAAAAAACTATTCTTATTACCGGCGCTAGCAGAGGCATAGGTGCACAAATTGCACTTCTAGCGGGCTCCCAGGGCTATAGGGTGGCTGTTAATTATTTCAAAAGCGAGCAAGCAGCCCAGCAAATTGTTAAACAAATAACCGACAGAGGTGGTGAGGCCATAGCGGTGCGCGCAGATGTGGGGCAACTAAGTCAGGTGGAAGTTATGTTCAAAACCTTAGACGCTAAATGGGGCCCACTAGATGTCCTTATCAATAATGCTGGAATCCTGAGCAAGTTTCGTGTTGAAGATGTGGTTGAGAGTGATTTGGACAGTATTTTCCGCTCTAACGTTTACAGCACCTATTTTTGCTCTCGCGAGGCTGTTCGCAGAATGTCGACCAAGCTCGGAGGCAAGGGTGGAGTAATCGTTAACATGTCCTCCGTTGCGGTTCGCCTCGGGGGACTGGGTGGTGGTGCTGGATACGCCGCCTCTAAGGCTGCAATAGAGGCTTTCAATTTGGTGCTTAGCAAAGAGGTTGGTGCTGAGGGGATACGCGTGAACGCGGTGCGTCCCGGCCTTATTTCAACAGATATCCATGATCTGCACGGTGGACTCGCGCAGATGCAAAATCTTGCAAAGACTGCTGTTCCGATGGGACGGGCGGGCGAGGCGAGTGAAGTGGCTCAGGTAGCTCTTTGGCTAGCATCTGAGGCTGCGTCATACGTTCACGGCAGTGTGATCGATGTGGCAGGCGGGAGGTGAATCAGTTGCGCAGTAAATACAAAACTTACAAAGGATCGTTTGATCTGGGACAGACTTGATACCCTGATCAATACCCAGTTTAACACCCAGTTCAATGCCTACAAAGCCTAACAAGCTCCCAGGTAAACACTTTTCTAAATCAAAACAAAGTGATCCCTGGGTTTCTCTAAATATTCACTTTAAAGCCTGTGGATTTTTCTCACTTAAAAATAAATTGAGCTCACGAAAGAACTGCATTCTATTTTTCTCAAGCATGACGGTATGCGTTCCTTCACTCAGTTCAACCAGTCTTTTGTAAGGGGCACTTTTCATCTCTGCGTACATAGCTTGCGCCTGGTAACTAGGCAGATCAGCGTCCCACTCAGCATGCAACATGAGCGTTGGAACCCTTATGCTGTTAGCGTCATACATAGGTTTACCCGCCATCCAGTAATTTTTAATGTCGTCTAGTACCCCGTTAGGCGCCCGCAATGATCCAGAAGCGGCTGCTTGTGGATCCGTTGCCCAAGTCTTCTCAGCCCATGACTCATAAACGCCTGGCGGAATTAACGACGGTATTTGCTCAGGGGCAACGCCTTTTAGCCATCTGCCTTTTGCGCTATCTTTTGAAACTAATCGATAAGCACCTACGCCGTTGGGTGAATCCCCAGGGTTTGTGGGTGGAGCGGGCATCGCAGTATCAGACTTGTAAAGCCAAAGAGGTGCATAAAGAACCAATCGGTTTACTTTTTCGTTATGAGTACTGGTGTACATACCTGTGATGGAAGTGCCCCAAGACCAACCCATGATATTGATTTTTTTGAGTTTATTTTTATTCAATATGTAGTCAACCGCTGATCCAAAATCAGCAACTGCATCTTCAGTATGAACAATAGGCTTGTTGTTTTGGCCCGGCACAGACATCTCCTCTGGCCTAGTCGAGCCGCCGTAGCCCCGAATATCAACCAAATAGACATTAAAACCCTGTTGCGCGAGCAGGTCCATCATAGAGACACCCTCTATGGGCAAATCAAAAGCAGTCTCCGAGGGATATGTTGCGCCGTGCACATAGAGTAAAGTTTTATCTCCAACTTTATCAATTTGTCCCTTTAGGTGCTTGTTGCGCATGAACAGTTTAATGCCGCTAACACTCGAATCAATTTTAAAATCTTCTGAAACTATTTGATTATTCTTTGCCTGTGCGGGTGAAATGCTAGACAACAAAAGTGTTGCAGCAATTGACAAAGAGAGCCACATTGCGTTGAAAATTCGTTTAGGGATATTTGAAGTTTTATACATTCACACGGGGTCCAGTTTAATTTAATAGTATCGCTTAAAGAGCAACTGAATACCCAGGCAACAAGCAGATCGTGGATATCCACGACTTAAGTTTTTGCCTGAAATTCGGCTTGTTGAAATCAATAAATTTGCTGACTTAAATCTTAGCAAATGAGATTAACAACAATTTATCTTACCAGTAACTTAGTTTTCTTCTGATAGGGAAATTGCGGATAAACTCTCCTAGTCGAAGCACTAATCATTCAATTTTCATAAATTTTTAAAGTACTGAATGGGCTTTTAAACAGACCTCTTCAGATGCTGCGTATTCCAGCACACTTGGACAACTTGGCCAACTTGGACACCTAATCCACTAACACATGGACACTTGTTACCCTGGGTGAAGAAACAACTCAACAGTTTCTTCTCACCAAAAACAATTTAACACCAAGGTCAAGCGGGCGCCCGGCATAACAATGCGGCGGCTTGAGCGATTTTTTCAGGGCCCACTCGGCACATATCCTCTAGCGGCTTGGAATAAGGGACCGGTATTCTGGGCGAGCCAAGACGCACAGGGCGAGCCTTCAATTGCCCCCAAAAAGCTTCTGCGATGTCGCCCAGCAATTCACCGCCGAAGCCACCAACCCGAGGTGATTCATGCGCGATCAAAACCCGCTGCGTCTTTTGAATAGAGCTGAACACCGTGTCCCGGTCCCAAGGCCAAAGTGTGCGCAAGTCAATCACTTCTGCATAGACCCCTTGTGCTGCAAGTAGATCGGCCGCGGCAAGACAGTTGTTGGCGGTTTTAGACCAACTCAGCAAGGTGATGTCTGTGCCCACCCTGCGCACGGCAGCTTTGCCGATGTCGATCGGCTCCGCGCTTTCATCCACGTCCCCCGTTTCAAGCCACAACTCCTTGTGTTCCATAAAGACGACAGGGTCGTCGGCCCGAATCGCCGCCTTTAACAGGCCATGGTTGTCTGCTGGTGTGGCCGGCGCCACCACCACCAAACCCGGTGTGCCGACCCATAGATTTTCATGACTCTGTGAG
>DAIUEA010000186.1:0-4532 GCA_036845365.1 Limnohabitans sp.
ATCTCGCATCTATCGCCAGGGGCCATCCAAACGGGAGGCGTGCGAGCGTATCCTACTCCAGCCGGGGTACCCGTGATGATCACGTCCCCAGGGACCAATGTCATACATTCGGTGATAATGCAAAGCGATTCAACGACGCCCCATAAGAAGTCCTTGGTGTTGCCGTCTTGCATAATTTTCCCGTTCAGCCTGGACTGAATTCTCAGCCCATCTCCAGCCAAAGGCAGCTCATCAGGCGTTACAAGCCACGGCCCAAACCCGCCTGTTGCATCAAAATTCTTACCCAAAGTCCACTGAGAGGACTTTCTTTGAAAATCACGAATACTTCCGTCATTAAAGCAAGAGTATCCGGCGATACAAGATAAAGCATTGTCAGGCGTTAAATGACGCGCCTTCTGTCCAATTACTATGGCCAATTCGGCTTCGAAGTCCAGTTTGCTAGATGCCTTAGGCCGAATAATTGGGCGGTTATGGCCCACCATGGATGAGGGCCCCCGCAAAAAGAAGCTAGGAAATTCAGGTCTAGCATTCCCCCCCTCTTTTGCGTGATCGGCGTAGTTAAGCCCCATACAAACGATCTTGCTTGGGTTCACAATCAAGGGGAGTAAATTCACATCTTTGATTGATTTGAAAGCACTATCGGGCGCAGATTTGGCAGCAGCAAATGCAGCGCTCAACCCGTTGGTGGTGGCTATTAAAGCTCCCAACTCTGTGGGAAGTGAAGTCCCAAGAGCCGATAGATCAACAAATTGTTCAGACACGGAGTCGGTCACGACTCCGACTTTTGAATGGCCCTTGTGCTCAAAACTTATAAAACGCATGATTTTTGTAATTTGTTGACGAAATGGACGACAAGATGAATTTAAAGAAATGCATATCAAAAAACTGATAAATGCTATTTTTTAAACAACTGAATCGATTGGTTATAGATTATTTACCAAAAATTTTGAGATAAATATTAAAACTCCTGGGACAAACCCTATGAAGCAAAAATTCAAGTCGTTAGAACATTGAATCCAAAAACTCTATCTGAATACATCAATAATTTTTCAAATAATCATTACCACATTGCCCATGTATTGACCTTTTTCAACGGCTTGGTGAGCTGAAATAATCTCGCTTAAAGGGTATTCTTTCGCAATGGTGTGAGTGATTAATTTTTTCTCTAATAAATAATTAACATGTTGGATACTTTTTATTCTCTCAGCGTGTGTCAAATCATAGACCAGAAAAAACTTACACGTAATGGAGCCAAAAAGCAGGGGTCTGAAGTTGATATTGATATCGCCAGGGATGTTTGAACCGTAGCAAACGATCATTCCGTGGGAGCGTAAAACGCCTTTACTAAGCCATTGGCTTGTCCCGGAAAAATCCATGTCGATTATTATGTCTACTCCCTGCCCGTTGGTAAGAGCTTTGATCCGCTCAGGGACTGATTCGGTTTTGTAATAAATACATTCCTCAACACCAGCGGTTACGGCGTGAAGGGCTTTCTCTTTTGAGCCTACGGTTCCAAAAACTCTAGCTCCAGCTTGCACAGCCAATTGTGCTGCATAGTGCCCCACGCTTGACGCTGCACCGGTGACCAAGACCGTTTTATCCTTTAAGTCCTGGCACAAGTTTATCGCCTGTACGGCTGTCAGCAAAGGAATGCCTAGGCATGCGCCCTCCTCAAAAGTAGTGGTTGAGGGGAGTCCAACGGCTTGCTCCTCTTTTAAAACAATGTACTCGCATGCGCTACCGTGAGAGCGACCCCACTGAGCATTCCAAATCCAAACCCGTTCCCCCACTCTGGAGCTGTCTACAGAGTCGCCGACTTTATCGATGATGCCCGCACCATCGCTGTGGGGTATGATAAAAGGCGCATTAAGGGGTCTCGCAATTCGAGACTTCACATCCGATGGATTAACTCCGGAGGTCAAGAGCTTGACTCTGACCTCACCAGCGCTTGGCTCTGGAATTGCAATGTCCCCAAGGATTAAAGTATCCTCTGGTGACCCGTTTTTTGTGTACCAAACAGCTTTCATTGATCAACCTTTTTGATTTAAATTACATGGACCCCTGTAGAGCAACATTGACCTAAAAAATAAAAACTATGAGAGTAGGATTTATTATCTAAACTACTGCGGGTCTTTTACTACCGCCTAACTCCAGGACTTTCAACCACTATTTTGGAGTCTGATGACCTCCAACCCAAAAAAAGCTCCAAATCCAAAAGCTCCTTTGAACCCAGAGGAAACATATAAGCTCTCACACCACTTAAACAGGCCCTAATTCTTCTGTGCAAAGATCCTAATCTCTGCCACTCTAGCCTGTAAACCGGATAGTCGTTGATATGACCCTGGCTGATTGTTTCGCCTTGAAGTTTTTTACTCCAATTTTGCTCATGGCAATGGGTACAAGCCAAATTTATTTGACCCATACGGGTGTAGTATAGCGAGCGGCCTCTTAGAAAGTGTGCCTTATTTTGATCGTCAACTCTCACGTTTAAAGGTAAGCCTCTTGAAGCTGAGGCAACGTATGAAGTGATACCAAGCATTTCCTCTGATTCTAAATTCAGCGGGTTCATATGTTGATAGCGAGTCCTGCAAAGATTGACTCGCGCCTCCAAATTGACCAGCTCGCCTGATTTTTTATCAATCAGCGGATACTTTGTAGATACTCCCCTCATGCTCTGGTTAGATTCGCCGTGACAACTTTGGCATGAGGGGCTGTCTTTAGAGGAAGCTTGCTTCCACAGGGTTTCCCCTTGAATTACCCAAAGAAATGCTGGATTTAAATCATCGTTGGTTTGAAGGTAACGCAAATCGTCGCTTATGAATGTGAACCCCGATCTCAGCTGCTCTGGGGGTATTACCCTGGCAAACTCAACTGATTGTTCGCTCTGGTTAATATCCGCAGCATTAGCCGATGCCACCCCAACTGCGCATACGAGGGGTAGCGTTAAAACCGCAATTAGTAATCTAATTTTGTAATTTCGAATTTGAGATACAACCCCACAGCGCGCGCAACTGCAAATGAAATTAAGGGAATAGATCAATTCTGGGGTCCCTTTATTTCTAAACTTTTAACTGCCTCTCCTATTACCCCCAGGTCATCCTCCCAAAATAATTTGAGTAGTCCAGGTTGTGAGAGTTTCATCCAAAATTGTAAACTTGGATTGGCCGAGATCCCTGTGCCCAAGGAGGCTTGAAAAACAGTGTCTGAGTTAAATGTGACAGTTAGCTTATGAATTACATTTTTAGGAATCAATGTCCCCATCATGTCTAGTCGAAAACCAGTCTCCATGGGATGTTGAATCAAAATACGGACTTCAAAAGGGGTGTCTCTTTTGAGCTCAGCGGGAACAATTATTCGAGCAACCATCTTTAACTGGCATCCAAACAAGCTGACTCAGTGACTTCAACAGGGACATGCGCGCTTAGCCACTGACCCTTTGAGGTCAGAGCCAAAGCGTAAACGTTTTGAGAGCCGTTAAGGCGTACCCTAGTTGATATCTCAGCGCTTGGGTTAATGGGTGTCAAATCAAATCTACCCATGAAAGGTCTGGGATTTCGGTCTGATAAAAGGTAGATACTTTTGACATAGTCCTCATTTGTCATAGGACTTTGTACATAAACCCTTAAAGCCGCTGAGTGCCCGTTGTCCGCAAGTCGCGGTGTCTCAAGAACAATACCGCCTTGAGTCACAGGCTGAGAGTTGGTTATTTCTTTAAAAAGGAGCTGAAAAGGCGTAAGCTGGGCAACGCTGAGATTTGAGGAGGAAGCACCGACTGTCGGTGTTGTAGGTGTTGTCGGTGCTGTACTTGGCTGAGCAAAGGCGTCCTTTGGGAGAGCGATTTGAGATCCAATGAAACAACCCAAACGGGAGATCAGTCCAAAAGTAACTACGCCTTTGAACCAATCTCTCTTAGTCATGAGTGAGTTGGCAGAGCTTTCCCCCATGCTTTCAGATTTCGGATTTTTAAAAGCGTTAATTTTTCTCACTTTTTATTCCTGCTCCTATTTCAGTGTAGCTAGGTAAGCCACTAAATCTTCAATTTGCTGCTCGCTCAATATAGGAAGGTCTCTCCACTTAGGATCTACGCCTACAAGATTATCCACTTTGTAAAAGGCCGGCATAATCGTTTGCGGATTGATCAAACCTTCGTTCACAATTCTCAATCTCAACTGCGCTTTAGAGTAGTAGGCCCCAACTGCATCAAGCCGAGGCCCTAAGTTGCCGACTTGTCCAACATACCCCGGTATTGCATGACAAAGCGTACACTGACCTTGTCTTGATTGAGCAATTTGCTGGCCTATAACGGGGTTACCAGTTAGGCTCCCTAGGGGGGAGTTGATTGCATCACCCTCCACAGCAAATTTCGTTAAGGGGTATTCCTTCGCGACCCATCTAGGCTCTTGCCCAGAGCCTGATGAATTAGACTCTGCAAAGGCAAGCATACTGACCAAGCCAAGCAAAATCCAAATGCAACTCAGATAAACACGGCTCATTTGCAAATTACTCCGAAATGAAAGGCAACAGCGTGTCAG
>DAIUEA010000187.1:0-4510 GCA_036845365.1 Limnohabitans sp.
CGCCATGTCGACTGCGCCTCCAGGAGAGAATGGGCAAATCAATCTTATCGGTTTACTGGGATAAACGTCAGCGCCCTGTGCGGCTAAGACAGACAGACACCCCAACATAAGAGCGCCACAGAGTTTTGTAACTTTTTTAAGAACTGTTTTCATGTCATCTCCTCAACGTGAATAGTAATAGGCCTAATTTTTATTCTACAAAGTACGATTCAAAGCCCTCTTGGGGCTCAAATCTTTGATTTGTAAATCTCAGGAGGCTTGGACCCCGCATCGCTTTTTCTGGCTCGGGGTGGCGGGGATGTCCAGGGTAACAGATGTGTCTGACCCCGTCCAAGTCAAATGGCTGGGGCCTGATGCAAGCCGGCGCTCTTGATCCGTAATACTCAAGAGCGGCGTCTACGCGGTCAAAGAAAGACAGATTAATCAAACTCATGATCTGAGGAGGAGCCATTTCGATCTCATTGTTCCAGTATTTCTCAAGCGCTTGACGGGGTGCTAACCAAGCGCTCTCAGTGGCCTCGAAATTATCATGTTTTGCCTCTTGCAGATTTGGATTTTTAGCAATAAAAAACCTCGTATCAAATCTTTTGGTCATCACAGAGGCCAACTGGGGGGTAATCCATCTGCTAAAAGGCACCAAATGGCTTGGATTTAAAGCAAGCCCATTTGTATCCAGGTGTTTTAGAAAGGGGTCCTCGTTTGTGTAAGGCTTAAGATTTTCCAACCCAGAGTCTTTAATGGATTTTGCAAATAAGACGCCGCACTCCTCGTAAGTTTCGCGAATTGTGGCGACAAAAATAGCGGCAGCCTGTTGAGCGCTTAGTTCGGGCTCATTCAAACTTTGCTTTAATGCCTCGGTATCTGCGTCAATTCGGCTTAACAGATCGACATTTGAATCTCTTTTATCCACTTTGCCACCAGGAAACACATACACTCCACCCAGGACGGATGATTTGGTGTGCCTGCGGATCATGAAAACTTCAATACCCTTTGCCTCATCTGAGTCCCTGAGTATCAAAAGTGTGGCGGCGTCTACAGGCGCGCTTGTAATAACATTGTTTTGAATTTCCATGGTGCCATTGTGGCATCAAAACTTTACATTTTTTATGTCCAGTACCGATACAAAAGCCAATACCAGCCCCGCTGAGAAGAAAATACAAACACCTGGACAAAGGCGTGCCTCATCAAGCCCCAACGCCCTCAAACAGTTATGGCCTTTTTTGAGGAACTACAAACTCGCGCTCGGGCTGGCGGGCTTATTTTTGTTGCTCGCTGCCGCCACAACCCTGGCCTTTCCCTGGGCGCTAAGAGTTCTTATAGACCAAGGACTGGCGCACCCTGAGGGACATTTGCATTTGGCAGAGCATTTTTTAGCCCTTTTCGGCGTAGCCGCAGCTTTGGCTCTTTTCTCAGCAGCTCGTTTTTATACCGTAAGCTGGCTTGGGGAACGAATTACTGCGGATGTGAGGAACGCAGTTTATGCACACGTCATAAAGCAAAGCGCAGAATTCTTTGAAACCACTCAAACGGGCGAGATTTTGTCAAGACTGACGAGCGACACAACCTTAGTACAAACTGTGGTTGGCTCCTCGCTATCGATAGGTCTGAGAAATTTGGTCATGGGGGCTGGGGCCTTGGTATTGCTCATTTGGACCAACCCACTTTTGATGCTTCAAGTCCTTGGACTTTTGGTATTGGTGATTTGGCCCAGCAGGAAAATGGGCAAAAAAGTACGCACACTCTCAAGAGCCAGCCAAGACAGGGTGGCGGACTCAAGTGCTTTAGCTGGAGAAGTTTTAAATGCAATTCCTGTGGTGCAAAGCTACACCGCAGAGGCCCGAGAATCAAAAAGATTTACGGAATCGACAGAATACGCATTCACCACTTCGGTCAACCGAGCTAAAGCGCGTGCGGTATTGGTTGGTTTTATTATTTTGGCAACCAGCGCCGCATTATTATGGGGACTTTATGAGGGCACACTTGCAGTTCAAGAGGGTACGTTGAGCGCGGGGGAGCTTGGACAGACAATTGTTTACGTTATTTTGCTGGCCAGTTCCGCGGCGGTACTCGGAGAGGTCTACGGCGACCTGCTCAGAGCAGCAGGCGCAACTGAACGTCTCGTTGAGTTGCTGCAAAGCAGATCAAGCATCAATGCACACGAATCCTGCGCTGAGCCCGAGTTGCCCTTACAAGGCTCAGTCGTTGAAATACGCAACCTCACCTTTACCTACCCCTCGCGTCCTAATTCAGTTGCACTCAACTGCCTGTCCGGCAAGGCCCTACCGGGCCAGACGATCGCTATCGTTGGACCCAGTGGCGCAGGTAAAAGCACTCTCTTTGGTTTATTACTGCGGTTTTATGACCCATCCTCAGGTTATATTGAAATGGACGGGGTAAAAATCAATGAGATGAGCCTCAACTCACTTAGAAACAGAATAGGCCTAGTCCCTCAAGAGCCAGTGATCTTTTCAGGAACGGCTATGGACAACATCCGTTATGGTCGCATGCAAGCAAGCCATTCACAAGTGATGGAGGCGGCTAAAGCTGCTTTTGCCCATGAATTCATTTTGGAGCTGCCCAATGGGTACGACACCTTTCTTGGAGAAAGGGGCGTTAGATTATCGGGCGGACAGCGACAACGTATTGCAATTGCAAGAGCCATACTTAAAAACCCACCGCTTTTGTTATTAGACGAAGCCACAAGCGCACTTGACGCTCAAAGTGAACGAGTGGTGCAGGACGCTCTTGCACAGGCCATGAAAAACAGAACCACCTTCGTCATCGCTCACAGACTCTCAACTGTGTTGCAGGCCGATTGCATTTGGGTTTTAGACAAAGGAACACTTTGTGAGCAAGGTACCCACACCGAGCTGATGGCGCAAAACGGCTTATACGCAGGCCTGGCCAAATTGCAGTTCAATTTCACCAGTGCTGAGGGCTGATGATTTACCAAATGGGGGACTGGATCCTACAAACAGCAGCTGCACCCCTCAGCCTGTCTTTTTGCGCATTTGCGCTTGTCTTAGGCGCAATTGTGGGTAGCTTTTTAGGTGTTGTTGTTGTGAGGCTTCCAAAAATACTGATCTCACAAGCCCATTGGAACGATCAAGCAGAACCCCTTGGCAGGCCATGATCTAGACCATGACGAACACCTGAAAGTGCTCCCTAGCAAAGCGGCTGCGGTTGAAACACAGGCCCCACTCACACTGTCTTATTTGGCTTATCCCGGTTCTCACTGCATGCACTGTGAACAAGCTTTAAAGTTAACCCACAACATTCCAATCCTGTCTTATTTGGCACTAAAAGGGAAATGCGGGTTTTGCGAAAAACCAATAGAAGCATGGCACTTTTGGATTGAGTTGTTGTGCGGATTTTGGTGGGCCTTTTGCGCCTTCAAATACGGCGCAAGTTGGGCCGCATTGGCTTACTGCGTTTACGGCTCAGCTTTAATTTGTTTGGCCTTTATGGACTGGCAAACGACCCTCCTTGCAGATGCAATCACTTACCCCTTGCTATGGGGTGGCTTAATTTCAAGCTCACTGGGGATCAGTTCCCTGCCCTTGGGCCTATCCCTTTGGGGAGCAGTTTTAGGATACCTGTCACTGTGGCTAATAAGTAGGTCCTACTGGGTTTTGCGCGGCAAATTAGGACTGGGGGACGGAGACTTAAAGTTGGTTGCAGCAATAGGGGCATGGATTGGGGCGGTGCCCCTCGTTTGGCTCATGCTTTTTGCCTCTTTAAGCGGGATCGTGGTTGCCCTTATTTTAAAATTCAAAGGAAAATTGGATTCACAAGGCTTAATTCCCTTTGGCCCTTTTTTAGTTGGGAGCGCTCTATTAATTTCAGTCCTAGAGGTTTTTCCACAAACGGCAAGTCTGTTTAATTTTTCAAGTCGCTTTTGATATTTTAATGGAGGGGAACTTAGAGGAGAAATCCCTTGCTTTGGCGGACACTTTTGCCGCAACTCGCCTGGCTGCTTCCTTGTAAATTTCACTCACCACACTGCTAGGGTCGGCTGCAACGCTTGGGGTTCCGCTGTCTGCTTGCAGGCGTATTTGCATATCCAATGGGAGCGCTCCCAAGTAATCTACGTTCAAGTCTTTTGACATGGATTTACCCCCTCCATCTCCAAAAATATGCTCTGTGTGACCACAGTTTGTGCAGGTATGGACCGCCATATTTTCTAGTATTCCAAGTATTGGGACCCCTACTTTCTCAAACATGCGAATGCCTTTGCGCGCGTCAATCAAAGCAATATCTTGAGGGGTTGTGACAATCACTGAGCCCGTCATTGGAACTCTTTGGCTGAGGGTGAGTTGAATATCCCCCGTGCCAGGTGGCAGATCAATGATCAAATAATCGAGAGCGTTCCAATTTGTTTGCCTAAGCAGCTGCTCGAGCGCTTGGGTTGCCATGGGTCCTCGCCAAATCGTCGCTTCGTTGGGGTCGACTAAAAAACCAATCGACATGACCTGCACGCCGTGAGCCACCAAGGGTTGCATTGTTTTAC
>DAIUEA010000188.1:0-4452 GCA_036845365.1 Limnohabitans sp.
CCAGGGGAGAGTTTGTAGAAGGCGTACGCGCTGCCTTGGTTGATAAAGATAAAAAGCCTGTATGGAAATATTCAACTTCAGATATCACGACAGACTTTTTAAAAGACGCTTTTCCACCTTTATTCGCGCATTAAACATTAAAACACAGCAGGCATTCAAATGAGCTTTCACACCTTAACAGAAGAGCAAACGATGATCCGCGACATGACTCGCGAATTCGCCAAAAAGGAATTATCCCCTCACGGCGAGAGATGGGACATGGAGGGTTGGATTGATGACAGCGTGATCTCACAAATGGGTGAATTAGGTCTCCTGGGAATGACTGTTCCTGAGGAGTGGGGGGGCGCAAATGTGGACTACATCTCTTACGCTCTTGCTGTTGAGGAGATTGCTGCGGGAAACGGAGCTGTGTCAACGCTTATGTCGGTTCATAACTCAGTGGGTTGTTCCCCCATTTTGAATTACGGCACCCAGGAGCAAAAAAAACGCTACCTAACTCCGCTTGCCAAAGGCGAATGGATAGGGTGTTTTTGTCTCACCGAGCCGCAAGCTGGATCTGAGGCGCACAATCTGAAAACCAAAGCCGTTTTAAAAGATGGTAAATGGATACTTAACGGATCTAAGCAATTTATCAGTAACGGTAAAAGAGCGAAATTAGCCATTGTTTTTGCTGTAACTGACCCAGATTTAGGTAAAAAAGGCATATCCGCTTTTTTAGTGCCTACGGATACCCCCGGATTTATCGTAAACCGTGTTGAGAATAAACTTGGAATTAGGGCGTCTGACACCTGCTCCATCAGTTTTGACAACTGCCAGGTCTCAGAAGACAATATGCTTGCGCCAAGGGGCAAGGGACTAGCTGTGGCCCTGTCTAACCTTGAGGGGGGAAGAATAGGGATCGCTGCGCAGGCAGTCGGCATTGCAAGAGCAGCTTTTGAAGAAGCACTTAAGTACTCGAAAGATCGGGTTCAGTTTGACGTCCCCATCATAGAGCACCAAAGTATTGCTAACTTTTTGGCCGACATGCATACGCAAATTAATGCGGCACGACTTTTAACGCTTCATGCGGCCAGCTTAAGACAAAATGGTCAACCTTGTCTGTCCGAAGCCTCACAGGCTAAGCTCTTTGCCTCCGAGGTGAGCGAATTTGTGTGCTCCAAAGCGATACAGATCTTCGGGGGCTACGGTTACTTGCAGGACTACCCAGTGGAGCGCCTGTACCGAGACGCAAGAATCACCCAAATATACGAGGGCACTAGCGAGGTGCAAAGGTTAGTGATAGCTCGAGCCCTTAAGAAGTTAGATTTTTAATTAACCTTTTTTCAATTATTAAATTATGCAAATCAAAGACAACCTTTTCATAGTCACCGGTGCCGCTTCTGGGCTGGGCAGCGCAACCGCTCAGATGATTGTCCACGAGGGGGGCAAGGTCTTAATGGTAGATTTAAACCAAGAGGGCGGCGATCAATTGGCCCATTCTCTTGGCTCTAATGCCAAATTCATACGTGCTGACGTTAGCAGCGAAGACAGTGCGAAACAAGTCTTTACACTTGCCCAGCAGTGGGGCTCACTCAGAGGACTTGTGAACTGCGCGGGCATTGCTCCAGCAGTCAAAGTACTTGGCAAAGAGGGTCCTCACCCGCTTGATACTTTTGCCAAAGCGATTCAAGTCAATTTGGTGGGTACTTTTAATATGTGCAGACTCGCAGCAGAGTTGATTGCAACACAACCCCCTCTCGCCGATAACGAGCGCGGTGTCCTAGTTAATACGGCCTCAGTTGCCGCTTTTGAGGGACAAATTGGGCAAGCCGCCTACTCAGCCTCTAAAGGCGGAGTGGTGTCTATGACCATACCCATGGCGAGGGAGTTGGCCAAGCAAGGTATCCGAGTACTTTGCGTTGCACCAGGCATCATGGAGACTCCCATGCTTACGTCCTTTCCCCAGCATATCCAAGATGCCTTGGGTCAGACGGTGCCTTTCCCCCAAAGAGTTGGCAAACCGCAAGAGTACGCCGATTTAGTACGCTACATGTTTACCAACAATTACCTTAATGGTGAGGTTATCCGTTTGGACGGCGCCATTCGCTTAACCGCTCGATAAGTACCCATCAACTCCCCCTTACCAACTCTATGTCACAAGATCATGTTGTCATTGTCAGCGCTGCGAGAACTCCGATGGGGAGTTTTCAAGGTGTTTTGTCAGACCTCAGTGCTGCTAATTTAGGTGCACACGCAATCAAAGCTGTCGTTCAGCGCAGCGGGGTTGATAAAGCATTAATTGAGGAAGTTCTGATGGGTTGCGTATTGCAGGCGGGTCAAGGCCAAGCCCCGGCAAGACAAGCCGCCCTACAAGCCAATTTGGGTCACGGCGTCGCATGCACGACGATACACAAAGTCTGTGGCTCTGCCATGAAGTCCATCATGCTTGGACACGACGGCATATTAGCTGGCTCCTACGACTGCGCCGTGGCCGGCGGAATGGAGTCGATGACCCAAGCGCCCTACTTGCTCCCGAAAGCCAGAGGAGGCTTGCGTCTTGGTCACGGACAACTAATCGATCATATGTTTATGGATGGATTGGAGGACGCCTACTCCCCCGAGAACAGGGGCAAATTAATGGGTACATTTGCTGAGCTGTGTGCACAAAGCTACACGTTTTCTCGTCAAGAGCAAGACGCATACGCCGTACTCTCCACGACAAGAGCTCAAGAGGCAAGCAATAGAGGGGATTTTAGTTGGGAGATTGCGCCCTTGAGCCTGCAAACTCGAAGGGGCGAGATAACCGTTGAAAAAGATGAAGGACCCTTTGCTGTAAATATTGACAAAATCCCAAGTCTTAAACCAGCCTTTAAAAAGGATGGAACTGTAACTGCGGCTAATTCGTCCTCTATATCCGACGGAGCTGCAGCGCTCATGTTGATGAGGGCATCTAAAGCGCATCAGCTTGGCCTCAAACCACTGGCTAAAATAATTGGGCACGTTAACCATGCGGGTGCACCCGAGCTTTTCCCCACTGCGCCAATAGGGGCGATACAAAAACTCATGACAAAAATAGGATGGCAAACGCAAAGCGTTGACCTCTTTGAGATCAATGAGGCTTTTGCTGTGGTCGCAATGGCTACGATCAGGGATTTGAAATTAAATCCGGAGAAAGTCAACATCCACGGCGGAGCATGCGCATTAGGTCATCCCATTGGCGCCTCAGGAGCCAGAATAGTCGTTACTTTGCTGGGTGCACTTAAAAAGCACGGGCTAAGCCGAGGAGTCGCATCCCTATGTATTGGGGGCGGTGAGGCGACAGCTTTAGCTTTGGAGATGCTTTAACAAAGAAAAAAGTAATGTGGGTCATATCGGAGCAATTAAAGCTTCATTACTTTCACTTTAGATTGGCTAATTTCCCTTCTTGGTGAACGTCGTGAACACTCATACCGAGTTTTTCGTGTGGTAGTTTTAGCCAATCCTTGTGAGCCAACGTGCGCCTGGTGTCCTCTAAACCAGCTGCCCAGTGCTCTTGCATCGTGAGTTTTGAGAACTCATAATCTTTGGAATCCCCTTCATACTCTTTTTGATGATAGATAAGATGAAGAACATTAATTTGTGATTTTTCATCAAGAGTTGCCAACAGCTCTTTATCCTGGGTGGTCAATAGATTCTTAGGAATTCTTTTGAGAGCGTGGGACAGCTCAATCTCTAAATTATGTATTTTCTTAAACCGATCGGTCGCATTTCTTGTTCGGCTCGAGTAGGTGATGTCTTTTTGGCGCGCGTTAACTTCAGGCATTGATTGAGGGAGTTTGCCCCTCGCGTTAAATAAATCCACCTGAAAGACCAATGTGTTCATAAGCTTTTGATTTTCCAATAGATACTGCAAAGGCGTATTGGACACAATGCCGCCGTCCCAATAACTTTGTCCATCGATCTCGACTGCAGGAAAGGCAGGAGGCAGTGCACCACTTGCCATGATATGTTTAGGTCCTAATCTCTCTAACGAGGTATCAAAATATCGATAATTTCCCGTCTCTACATTAACGGCTCCTACGCTTAAGCGGTGAGCTTGGTTGTTCAAAATATCCCAGTCAATCAGATCTTCCAAAGTATGTTGGAGATTTTTTGTGTCATAAAAACTCGAAGCACCCTCGTGCTTTGGCATCTGCATCCAAGGACTAATCACTCTGGGATTGAAAAAACCTGGTATGCCAAATGACATGGTCATTAAAGCGCTTGTCATGTTGTGCAAAGATCTGGCGGGCTGAAAATTAGCTAAGTAATTGGCATACCCGTGGCTGGTTATTATTTCCCAAAAATCTTTGAGTCGGCTCACTTGATTCTCTGGTTTATTGCCAGAAATAATTGCTGCGTTTATGGCACCTATTGAAACCCCCGAGACCCAGGTTGGCTGAATGCCCGCCTCCACCAAGGCTTGAAAAACACCCGCCTGATAAGACCCAAGTG
>DAIUEA010000189.1:0-4444 GCA_036845365.1 Limnohabitans sp.
GTACAGCGCGGCCAATGAGCTTATCAAGGCCGGGTTTGCTTATGTGGATGAACAAACACCTGAGCAAATGCGACTGCACAGGGGTGACTTTGGGAGTCCCGGTATCAACAGTCCCTTTAGATCTCGTAGTGCGGATGAAAATTTAAAACGCTTCACAGAAATGCGCTCGGGCCTTTTGCCGGATGCAAGCGCAGTGCTTAGAGCAAAAATTGATATGGCCCACCCTAACATCAATATGCGAGACCCTGTCATCTACCGCATCCGCCATGTGACGCATCACCATACGGGGGATAAATGGTGTATTTATCCCATGTATACATTTGCTCACCCCATAGAAGATGCGCTAGAGCAAATCACTCACAGCATTTGCACGCTCGAGTTTGAGGATCAAAGACCCTTTTATGATTGGCTCTTAGAGCGCTTAATCGATGCCGGCATGTTCCAAAATCCTGCTCCGCGTCAATACGAGTTTGCAAGGCTTAACCTCACGTACGTATTAACATCAAAGCGAAAACTAAAGCAACTCGTCGACGAACAAAGAGTCAGCGGTTGGGATGATCCGCGAATGCCCACCATCGCAGGGCTTAGAAGACGAGGTTACACGCCTGAGAGTTTGCAGCTCTTTGCCGAACGAATTGGAGTGACAAAGTCTGATAGCTGGATAGATTACAGCACCCTGGAGATTGCACTTAGGGATGATTTAGACCCCAAAGCAGCCCGCGCAAGTGTGGTTTTAGATCCTTTAAAGCTTCGCATTACCAATTGGCATGATCTCATGGGACAGGGTCACTTGGAACCCTGTAAGGCCCCTGTTCATCCGCATCAACCTGAGCGAGGCGTAAGGAATTTCAACATGGGCCCAGAGGTCTGGATCGAGAGAGCGGACTACCAAGACAGCCCAGTCAAAGGATTTTTTAGACTCTTCCCTGGTAATAAAGTAAGGCTTAAATACGGGTTTGTGGTCGAGTGCACCGGGTGCGTGAAAAACTCAAACGGGGACATCACAGAAGTTTTAGCAACCTTAATTCCCAACACCAAGAGCGGTACGCCTGGATCGGATACTGTCAAAGTAAAGGGGGTCATTACTTGGGTGGGTGTGCATGAGGCGTTGGGTATTGAAGTTCGGTTGTACGAGAGACTCTTCACTGAGGCCCATCCAGACGCTGGGGGCAGAGATCCCTTGAGCTGCTTGAACCCAAATAGCCTGCGCACGGTACAAGCGGTTGCAGAGCCGGACTTGATTAAAAGTAGGCCTGACGAGAAATTTCAATTTGAGCGACACGGCTACTTCGCCGCAGACAGAGTCGAGCACTCACCCGCAAACCTTGTGTTTAACAAAATCACTGGACTTAAAGACCAGTGGAATAGCTAATACGGGCTCTATGCCGGGCAAAGCTATTGAATAGTGCCCTTTATCGCAGCAGGAATGGGAAGGGGCAACACCGCGATGCCCTCCTCAATTAGCTCTTGGGTTTGAGTGGGCGTAGCGTGCCCTCTAATCCCTCTTTCCTGCGTCTCGCCGTAATGCATCTTGCGGGCTTCAGAGACGAATTCTGATCCGACATCCTCGGTATTAGCCATGACGTGGTTAACCATCTTTAGCCAGGCACTTTGTAACTGCTTAGGGTCTAAGTTGGCATAGTCTAAATTGGATGGCAAAGCCGTTTGAGCAGGCACGAGTTGGCCCGAAGGGTGGGAGGCGCTTTTATCGGTTGAAGACTCCAACTCGCTTAGTTCTTTTGCAGGTACTTGGGCACCCAAATTAAGGCGAGGAGCTGAAAGCATTTTTGTGATTTCAGTATTTCCACATAAAGGGCACTCAACCATTGAGTTGGAGAGTTGGGTGCGGAAATCTTCTTCTGAGCCAAACCAGCCTTCAAAATCATGTTTAAAGGTGCACTGTAAATTGAGAACTTTCATGAACTAATTATGACAAATCTTTAAAGTTGGGTCAACAAAGAAAAAAATTTGTTGGGTTTTAACTTTGCCACTCAAGTGACCAGGCACCTGAGAGAACGTTTTGCAGCCAAAGAGCTCCGGATAGCGTTTTGGCATCTGTTATGAGTCCGTCTTTGCACCACTCAAAGAACTGCTTAGTAGAGGCGTGAATCACTTCCACAAACTCTCCCTCATCTAAGGACTGCTGGCCACTGACCAAACCTTTAGCAAACCATATCTCTATGAACTCAGTAGAGTAGCTAATGACGGGGTGACAAACACCTGCTCTAGCCCACATCAATGCGCTATAACCCGTTTCCTCAAGTAGCTCTCTTTTAGCGCAATTAAGCGTATCCTCAGCTTTCTCTAATTTACCGGCCGGAAACTCAATCATCACTTGCCCTACCGGGTAACGGTATTGACGCTCAAGCACTAAATCCCCGTTGTCCAAAAAAGGAATAATCATGACAGCACCAGGATGGACCACATATTCGCGTGTGCTTTGAGCTCCGTTTGGCAACGATATGACATCTTTGAACGCGTGCAAAAAATGACCCTTATAAACCTCAGTTGAAGTTAGCTGGGTTTCAATGAGATGGCGATCTTTATCACTCGGATCGGATTGCATTTTGGATAAATCTGAAAAATTTTCCCGAATAAACGATGTGTTCAGGACCATTTTTAAGGCCATGTTTATCGCTTTGTTAAGGGTTTTGTTAAGGGTTTTGTTAAGGGTATCGTTAAAGCGCTTTATGAAAAGAGCAACGAACTGGCTCTAATTACCCAAAGACCGAACGATTGCGTTGGAGCACAAAGTCATTAACCCTCCTGGCAACAGCCCCAATAAAATAACCATTGCACCGTTTAAGCTCAACACAATTCGTACATCTTGCGAAGCACTGACTGAAGTAACAGTCAAAGGCGCGTCAAAGTACATCACCTTGATGACTCTTAAATAATAAAAGGCTCCAACGAGTGACATGGCTACGGCAAAAATCGCAATCCCTACACCACCCGGCAAGCCTGAGCTGATGAGAGACTGCAAAACAGCAAGTTTTGCATAAAATCCAACCATCGGGGGGATGCCTGCAAGTGAGAATAAACAAATGGTCATTACTCCAGCATAAAGGGGACTGCGTTGATTTAATCCAGAAAAGTCTGATATTTCTTCGCTCTCAAAGCCCTCACTGGCAAGCAGCATGATCACTCCAAAAGTAGCAAGCGTCGTTAAGACGTAAGTCACAATATAGAACATACCCGAGCTATACGCATTGGCCGCGCCTTGGGTGTTGTTGTCCACCACTCCACTGTATAGACCAATCATCATAAAACCCATATGAGAGATGGTCGAATAAGCCAACATACGCTTCAAATTGGTTTGCATGATCGCTGCAAAATTACCCACTAACAAAGAGCAAATGCTCAGGACCATCAACATTTGTTGCCACTCAAGTGCAAGCGGCATAAGCCCCCCCACTAACAAACGAATAGCTATTGCAAACGCAGCCAACTTTGGTGCGCCTGCAATGAGTAGGGTCACACTCGTTGGCGCACCTTGGTATACATCGGGTACCCACATGTGAAAGGGCACTGCGCCGAATTTAAATGCGAGTCCACAAACTATGAATACCAAACCCAGAACAAGGACTTGGTGCTTGATTTGACCTGTCATGATCGCTTTAAATACATTGGTTATATCTAAAGTGCCGGTTGAACCGTAAAGCATTGACATTCCGTACAATAAAAATCCACTCGCCATGGCGCCAAGCACAAAATATTTAATAGCCGCCTCAGTGGCTAGACCATTGTCTCTTCTAAGCGCGACCAAAGCGTAAGAGGACAAAGTGGTGAGCTCGAGCCCCAAATAAATCAGAAGAAAATTATTGCTCGATATCATCACAAAGATACCAAGCATCGCAAAGAGACTCAAAATAAAGTACTCTCCTCCGTTGAGCATTCCTCTATCCACACCGTAGGGTCTGCCGTATACGAATGTAACAATCATGGCAATACTGGCAAAACACTTTAACCAATTGCCCAGCGGGTCATAGACCACCATGTTGTTGAATGCATAGCCCACTTCCCCTGAAATAGCATTCATGGCTGCGATCACCGCAACTGCCCCTAAGGCAAGAACCGATAGTAGGTAAGTTTGAGTACGCCCGGGACTCTTTAAATTGTCTACGCTTAAATCGGCCAAAGAGATGACACAAGCCATTACCAATAGCGTGATCTCTGGGTAAATCATGGCCCAATTAAAAGATTCAGTCATTTTATTTCGTCCGCATTAGGGTGTCAGGTGAGTCTTTAGGGTTTAGGGATTTTGGTGTGCGAGACTTGATCAAGCAACTGAGCTACTGATGGACCCATGACATCAGTCAAAGGTTTGGGGTAGATACCCATAGCAATAACCGATAAGGCTAACAAAGCTAGCATTAAAAATTCCCTGGCATTGATGTCTTTGAGCTCTTTTACATCATCGTTGGTGATCGCTCCAAAATAAACC
>DAIUEA010000190.1:0-4443 GCA_036845365.1 Limnohabitans sp.
AGCTATTTCACAATTGAATTGGCAAGTAGATTAACTAGTAGATCAACTAGTAGATTTTGATGATCAACGCTTTTGTGTAAGCCCATAATCGGGACTCAATTGAAGGAATCTTTGTTTAATTGGCCTACCCCGACTAATGGGTTGAAAACCATGTTGCAGCAACAATCCCCACAAGAACCACTGCGAAGACCCAAATAGGTACGGATTTATTATTTTGTGTGGACGCATTCTCGTTTGCCGAGGGCAAGGGGCTGTCAAGGGCTACTTGAGTTTTTAACTGCTCTTCAAAGCGCGTGAAAAAATCCTCAGCTAGGGATTTTGCTACACCGTCTATCAAGCGTTGGCCTAGTTGTGCTATTTTTCCGCCCACTTTGGAGTTCACTGTGTAACTCAGCTCTACTCCTGCATCTACTGGTTTAAGCTGAACGTGCGACTCTCCCTTACCAAATCCTGCAATACCTCCTGATGCATCAAAGTTAAGGGAGTAGGAATTAGGAGGCAAGATATCTCTCAGGCTAACTTTTCCAGAAAACTTGGCCGATACTGGGCCAATTTTTAGAGCTACGACCACGGAGTAGGTGTTGGGCTCAGTAAGCTCAAATTTTTCACACCCTGGAATGCAGGCTTTTAAAATATCTGGGTTATTTAAAGCTTCCCAAGCCTGCGCTTGAGTCGCACCTAATAAACGCGTACCTTGCATATCCATTTTGTATTCCCGTTGTCAATTTAAGAATGAATCCTTTTCTATTCTATTCTTTTTTTTAAAGTCAAAATTTCGACCAATCTCACTCTTATTTGAGTGTTAAAAGTAGGTATTTGCCCTCGCCCCGCTGCGTTGAAAAAAGATGCAAGTACCGGCTTTGATGGGTACGTCGTTCAGGTCTTTTATTACTTTATTTGCCTTAGCCGCTCGGTTTTTGTAATATAGTAGAAGATTGGAAACTCATTCTGACTAGTGGACGCAATCCATACGCCGTTCTGCGGGTCTCAACAAATGTTCTCGGTTTGAATGAGTAATCCCCACGGCTCAACTTTTACCTCACTAAATTTTTCACACCTCACTTAACACCAGATGAATATCACTATAAAAGTCAACGGCAAATTAGAAACGCATCCCGCTGAAGAACGCACTTTACTGATCGATTTCTTGAGGGATTCATGTGGGCTGACTGGATCACACACAGGGTGTGATACCAGCCAATGTGGTTGCTGCACTGTCTTTCTTGACGGTGAGGCGATAAAGTCTTGTACTCACCTTGCTGTACAAACAGTGGGTCATGAGGTGACAACTATTGAGGGGTTGGGTGCAAATGGACTTCATCCAGTCCAAAAGGCGTTTACTGAGTGTCACGCGCTTCAGTGTGGTTACTGCACCTCTGGAATGATTATGTCTTGTGTCGATTTGCTTAACAAAAACCCCAATCCAAGTGATTTGGAGATTGCCAATGGCTTAGAGGGCAACTTATGCAGATGCACGGGCTATATCAACATCATCGAAGCCGTTAAAGTTGCGGCCAAAGAGATCAATGGAGCCCATTCAAAATGAACACATCTACTCCAGTAAAGGACGTTAAAGCCACAAAATTCTCCAGGCAAGAAGATTTAGAACTGATTACGGGTCTGGGTAAATATTCGGCTGACTACAACTACCCCGGCATGGTGCACATGCATGTCATTCGCTCGGTACACCCCTTTGCCAAGATTAACAAATTAGACCTAAGCGCCGTCCGTAATAGCCCCGGGGTTTTGTGGGTCATGACCGCTAAGGACATTGAAGAGCACGGGGGCAAAGATATTCCCAATGCAATTTCCGTCACGAGTCGCTCCAAAGAAGCCCAGAAGATAGTAAGAATGCCCATCTTGGCTAAGGATTGGGTTCATTTTGTGGGTCAGCCCATTGCTTTTGTGATTGCTCAGACTGCGCTCCTTGCTCAAGATGCAAGCGAATTGGCTGATATTGAGTTTGAGCCTTTTGACGCTGTTGCAGATGTTCAATCTGCAATGAATGAGGGAGCACCCCAAATTCATCCCTCTGTGCCTGGGAATCTATCGGCCGACTTTGAGGCCGGAGATCAAGCCGCGGTAGATGCAGCCTTCGCATCTGCAGCTCACACAAGCCACCTAACCATCAAAAGTCAAAGACTGGTTGGCAACCCCATGGAGCCCAGAGCCGTTACAGCCTTTTACGACAAGGAACATGATCGCTACACCGTGCACACACCGACCCAAGGGATCCACGGTATGCAAAACTTCCTGGGCCAAGCAACGGGCCTAAGCGTTGAGCAGATGAAAATAGAAATACAAAATGTAGGAGGTTCTTTTGGGCTTAGGGTTGGCCCCTACAGTGAGCACGTTGGAGTAATAATCTCCAGCAAAGTACTTGGCCGAGCTGTGAAGTGGGTCGGCACCCGCTCAGAAGTCTTTTTAAGCGATTGGCAAGGCAGGGCGCTCACCCTTAACGCCTCAGTAGCGCTAGACAAGGAGGGTCACATTCTTGCCCTAAAGTACCACGACTACACAGACCTAGGTGCCTACACGAGCTACATGAGTTCTTTCATCGGCACACGCAACCTATCGGTCACGATGGGCGGAGTGTATAAAGTACCCGCGCTTTACATGAGAAGTGACCTTGTATTCACAAATACCACTCCCATCTCTGCTTACAGAGGGGCAGGTCGGCCCGACATTGCTTATGCAATTGAGCGACTGATTGATTTTGCGGCTCATCAGCACCACTTCGATCCAATCGAGCTTAGACGTAAAAACTTTATCAAACCTGAGCAATTCCCTTACTTGACCGCCAACGGGACCACCTACGATTTGTGCGATTTTGATCGAGTTTTAAGTCGCGCACTTGAGCTCTCCGGCTACCACAGCTTTGAATCACGTCTAAATGCGTCAAAATCTTTGGGTAAATTGCGTGGAATTGGTTTGTCAACAGTGCTGGAGTCCTCGGCCGCTGGAAACGCCCAAAAGGATCAGGTTGAGGGCCAATTTAACGAGCAAGGTACTTTGACAATTTACGGTGTCACAGGTGCATCGGGTCAAGGACATGCAACCTCTTTTGCGCAAATAGTCGAGTCCGAGCTTGGCTTATCTGCCGAGCACGTCGTTTACCTGGCCAGTGTGGCGGGCACTAAATTGATTGGTAACGGTACCGGAGGATCTAGAACCTTGTACGGTGCGGGAAGCGCTATAAAAGACTTATCAACCAAGCTAAGGGCTCAAATCAAATCACTTTTAGCACCCAAGTGGCAATGTGAGGCAACCCAAATTGATTTTCAAAATGGTTTGTGGATTTCTCTGTCCAAAGAGCACGAGAAAATAACGACTTCGCAGGCATTAGGATTATTCAGTCCATCTGAGTTGATGAGTTTGCACGCCATAGGGGAGACCAGCTCTGGGGCCACATTTCCTAACGGATGTCATGTGGCAGAGGTGGAAATAGATCCGCAAACGGGTGAGATTGAGGTTGTGAATTACACGGCGATTGATGATTTAGGCAAGGTGATTTCACCTGTGCTTGTTAGAGGCCAGGTACACGGGGGGGTCATTCAAGGCCTTGGCCAAGCGTTGATGGAGGAGGTTGTTTACGATGCACAAGGTCAACTTTTAACAGGCTCATTTATGGACTACGCCATGCCACGAGCAGGCTCTTTAATGAATCTACGCAATGAAACGGTAGAGGTGCCGACCACTCTTAATTTGTTAGGCTCAAAGGGTGTAGGAGAGTCTGGTTGCACAGGCTCTTTACCTGCACTTGCCAATGCCGTAATGAGTGCTCTAAGACCCGTTGGAATTAACGAAATGCACATGCCCTTTACGCCCTACAAGGTGTGGACTGCTATACATCAAGCAAAAGGGCACAGCACTCAAAATTAATTTTTTTAGCGGGTCTGAATTTATTCTTTGGTTAAGCACAATGCCCCCTACTAATCAGGTGGGCATCTTTTTTGTGAGTATTTGTGTGTGATGGTGTTTTATTCACAACTTAATTAAGATAAATTAATAATATCCAAATTTCTTTAATTAGTTTGAATTTAACCTTGACTATTCCGTCATAAAATTCAAACTATATTTACCTATTTCTAGATTATCATTTAGAAAATTATCATCATATTGGAGTTAGTTGATGTTGAAAAAGATTTTGAACCAATACGTATTCAAACACATGACTGGACTGACAACGCAAATCATGCCCAATTTCTCCAAATTTATCAACCGACTCAGAGTTATCGCTTCTTTGGGGGTTTTATCTTTGTTGTGCTTCGTGACTGCAGATATGGCTCAGGTATCTGGCGTAGCTGTTGTAAAGGGTTGGAATTTGCTTGGAAACGGCACAGCTACTGCGATTGCGCCCAGCTCGATTGGGGACAAAAATACGGTCACTGAAGTGGACCCCGAATTTTGGACTATTCTAGGTCAGCAGTTTAAGTTATGCTC
>DAIUEA010000191.1:0-4425 GCA_036845365.1 Limnohabitans sp.
CAGAGAACGCAGTCAAAACACAAATCTGGATCGCAGTGTGCACTTACGTGCTCATCGCGATCGTAAAAAAACGATTGAAACTCGATCAATCACTTTACGAAATTCTACAAATCTTGAGCCTGTCCATGTTTGAAAAAACTCCGATAAATCAACTATTTACGGGTGAGCAGGAAACTTCTGATACAAATTCAGAGCAGTTTCAGCTCCCTCTCATCTGAAAAACGTTGGGACACTACTGATTAAAAGACAAATTTAACGTAGGCATTGCACGGCGCAATCATAACTTCAAAATCTACGTCCTAGGGTAAGTCTTTAGAAATTAATCACAATAGTTGGATAGTATGAAGTGTTATCACAGTACCAACTGTTTTAATCGATTATGCTAGCCAGAATAAGGAAAAAAAATGACTTTTAATTACAAAAAATCCGCACTTGTTGCTTTGCTTTTGTCCGTTGGGCTCAGTTACGCAGCCGAAGACATCAAAATTGGAGTAAGCGGACCTTTCACTGGAGGCTCCTCCTCAATGGGCATTAGCATGAGAGACGGCGTACGTCTTGCAATAGCTGAGATTAACAAAAAAGGCGGAGTTTTAGGGAGAAAGTTAGTTCCAGTTGAACGCGATGATGAGGCCAAGAATGAGCGCGGTGTACAAATTGCCCAGGAATTGATCAGTAAGGAAAATGTCGTTGCGACTGTCGGATTTATCAACACTGGGGTTGCACTTGCTTCACAAAGGTTCTACGAAGAAGCAAAGATTCCAGTTATGAATAACGTTGCAACGGGAACAATCGTAACTAAGCAATTCTTGCCCCCTGAGTTCCTGGATAACTATATTTTCAGAAACTCGGCCAACGACAGCATTCAAGCCCCAATGATTGTGGCAGAAGCCATTGTTAGACGCAAATTTACCAAAGTTGCCATCTTGGCAGACTCGACAAACTACGGGCAACTTGGCAAAGATGATTTGACAAAGGCCCTTTCAGAAAAAAACATTACCCCTGTTGCGGTTGAGAAATTCAACATCAAAGATGTGGATATGACAGCTCAATTGCTCAAAGCAAAAGAGGCTGGGGCGGAGGTGATTTTGACTTACGGTATTGGCCCAGAACTCGCCCAAATAGCCAACGGTATGACCAAACTTGGCTGGAAAGTTCCTATGATCGGAAGTTGGACGCTCTCGATGGCCAACTTTATTGACAACGCGGGTCCAGGCGGAGACGGCGCAACGATGCCTGAGACGTTCATTCAAGATCCAAACACTCAAAAAAGAAAGGCATTCATTGATGCTTATCTCAAGGAATTTAAGCCCAAGAATGGTCGAATTGACTCTCCCGTATCCGCTGCGCAAGCTTATGACTCCATCTTTTTATTAGCCTCAGCTATCAAGCAAGCTGGATCAACAGACGGAAAATTAATCAAAGAAGCGCTAGAGAATTTACAAGATAAAGTAGAGGGTGTCGTTACAATCTACAACAAACCCTTTAACAAGGATGATCACGAGGCGATCACCAAAAACATTCCAGTCTTTGGGCAAGTTAAGGATGGCCGAGTTGTTTATGCCTATGAAGAAGATCAGAAAAAAGGTTCTGACATTCGCACAAAACAGACCAAGAAATAAAGTCCGCATACTTCCTTGAAATGGGGTGATTGGGCTAGCTAGTTTTGTTGGTTTTTTTCAGCCCTTTTTTACCTCTCCCAAATTAGGGCTGTGCTTAGAAATAGGCACAGCCTTTTTTAATTTTATTTTTTAAAGAAGTTCTTATATGGAAATATTGCTGCAACTGGTTTATAGCGGCATAGCGTTAGGAATGATATACGCTGTCATCGCTTTTGGCTACCAACTTACATTTGCGACCTCGGACACGTTAAATTTTGGCCAAGGCGATGCACTTATGTTAGGCGCGCTTGTGGGATTAACGTTGGTAGACTCGCTCCACATCAATTACTGGCATGCTTTGCCAATCGTGGGTATCTTTGGGCTTTTACAGGGCAGTTTTGTGGAGGCCATAGCGGTTAGACCGGCTATTAAAATCAAGAGTGAATTTGGTTGGATCATGTCTACCATTGCCCTAGGAATTATCTTTAAAAACGTAGCTGAAAATGTATGGGGACGAGACGATCTTCGCTTCCCCTCACCCCTACCAGAAGCACCCATCAAATTGTTAGGTGCTAACGTTTTACCGATGGAGATATTGGTCATCTTTGGCGCTGTGTCGATGATGCTAGCAGTTGAGTTTTTTAACCGCAAAACAATTTACGGCAAAGCCGTGGTGGCCACATTCAATGACCGTGACGCGGCAAAGTTGATGGGAATAAATACGGGACTTGTCATCTCATTTTCATATGCCCTGTCCTCAATGAGTGCTGCATTTGCTGGAGTGCTGATTGCACCTTTAACTCTGACCGGCGCAACCATGGGTTCGGTATTAGGGCTAAAAGCTTTTGCCGTCGCAATTATTGGAGGTCTCACGAGCGGCATGGGAATCATCATAGGCGGAATAATACTGGGCGTAGCAGAGACTACAACAGGTTTTTATCTATCAACAGGTTACAAAGATGTTCCTGGCTTGGTCTTGTTGTTATTGGTGTTGGCCGTTAAACCTGCGGGTTTATTTGGTAAATCAGCGATTAAAAAAGTTTAAACATGTTGCATAAAAATAATACATTCATAGCGGGGTTAGGATTTTTGGCCCTGCTTTTGGTACCCCTGATAACGCCAAACCCTTACTATATCCATCTGATCGAGACGATCATGATTTATTCAATCTTACTATTTGGACTCGATATAGTCGTTGGCTACACGGGACAAGTTTCTCTTGGCCACTCTGGGTTATTTGGTATCGGGGCTTATACGGTTGGGGTGCTATTTTTAAAATTTTCTGCCCCTTTGTGGCTTACTCTGCCACTAGCCATCCTTGTTACGGCTTTTTTTGGTGCCGTGCTAGCCCTCCCCGCTTTGCGGGTGACGGGTCCGTACTTAGCAATGGTGACACTAGCATTTGGAACCATCATACAAATTTTGATCAACGAGATGACCTTCATGACAGAGGGTCCAATGGGCATTAAAGTATCAAAACCCATGCTAGCCGGATTTAAATTGGATGTACAAACCTATTACTGGTTGGTATGCGCATTGCTAGCACTGTCTATGGTGGTTGTTAATAGAGTTTTGAAATCTCAATTAGGCCGAGCTTTTGAGGCATTAAGGGGCAGTCCAATTGCCTCAGACTGCATGGGTGTGTCCGTTTACAAGTACAAAGTATTTGCTTTCGTTATAAGCGCAGGATTTGCTGGACTAGCGGGGAGTTTATACGCTTACTCAGAGCAGTACATCTCGCCCAATACATACAATTTTGAGCTCACAGTGCTTTTCCTATTGGCCACGATTATGGGAGGAAGAAAAACACGCTCTGGTGCTTTGTTGGGGGCAGCCATCATTGTTTTGCTTCCTAAACTATTAGATGATCTAGAGACTTTTCGAATCGTCTCGTCCTCATTTGCTGGCTTGATTTTGATAGGCGCACTCATTGGTATTCAAAGAAAAATGACTACCGTCAAATCCACCATTGTCCCAGTCCTAGGCACATGTGCGCTTGCTGCATTTTCTTTTTGGCTCACTAACATTACCGACTGGCGTTTGAGTATTTTTGGATTAATGATTTTATTTGTAGTCTATTATTTACAAGACGGCATTATTGGATTCTTAAGATCGTTATTTAAGCAGTCCACCCAAGTTCATGCTCAAGAGCTATCAAGCTCAATAGTGGCCATGAGCAGACTTGATCATTCAAGCTCTTTTGCACAGTCCGAGGATATATTGACAGCCAAGGAAATATTAATGCAATTTGGAGGCCTCAAGGCCATCAACCAAGTCAGCCTATCAGTTAAGAAGGGGAGCATTCACGGCTTGATTGGACCCAATGGTTCTGGGAAAAGCACCATGATGAATGTCCTGACTGGTATTTACCGGCCTACAGCAGGTTTGATAGATTTTTTAGGACAAACCGTTATTGGGCGAACTTCCTCTCAAATTGCTTTATCAGGTATTGCCAGAACCTTTCAAAACGTTCAATTATTTGGAGAAATGACCGCTTTGCAAAATGTGATGGTTGGGCTGCATCACACCTACAGTAGCAATTTATTGGATATCGCCCTCAACACCAAGAAGGCTCAAAATGAGGAGATTGTTGCGACACAAAAAGCCTTTGGGCTGCTTCAATTTGTTGGGTTAGGAGAGAGCGCGTACGAGGAGGCTCGCAACCTACCCTACGGGCGCCAACGGCTACTGGAGATCGCGCGTGCCTTGGCCTTGGATCCTCAACTCCTTTTACTTGACGAGCCTGCAGCGGGACTGACGGCGCCCGATATCAAAGAATTGGTTGCCATCATTCGTAAGATCAAAGACCACGGCATCACGGTAATTT
>DAIUEA010000192.1:0-4406 GCA_036845365.1 Limnohabitans sp.
TCAGGTACGACCTCACCCAGTTCATCCACTTTGTCTACCCCCTCCTCCACTCGTTCAACCGCTTCAAATACGCCCACAACTCAAAACCCGAGCAACAATTCAAGCGCATCTGCTCCAAATGCACCCATTTCAATAAACGGTGCGCTCGCTAACGGTCGCACCAGTTTGGGTACTCAAGTATCCGTATCAGCCCCTGTAATGACTCTGCCTCCAAGCCCCGTTCCAGCTGTTAAACCAGTAACCCCAAAAGATTCTGTTGACACGGGTGACAAAACATTGCGCTCTGTAGTTGCACCCACCCCAACTGCACCACCAGGAGTGCTCAGAAGCACCGCCTCTCTAGCAGCCAAGCCAGCGTGGGAGAGCAGTCTGATTAAACAGCAAGCAGCAACTTCAGTCAGCAGGAGCCCTCTTCCTGCGGGCAACAACAGGTTCTCAATACAACCTAACAGCAGTAGTTGGTAAGAATCCAATGTACTCAAACAATACAAGACATTTAAATATTTTTCAATTCGCATTTTGCTTTGCGGTAATCCTAATGCCGTATTTTGCTTTTAGCGCTCAAGAACCTCTTGCAACCGCAATTGTTGAGTCAAACTCCGCGTTAACCACCCCAGCTGAAACGGCCAAATTAAATCTGGGGCAATCAATGAGCGATGAGTCGTGCTATTTGATCCGGAAAAAGGGGACTCATTCAAATAAAGCAACAAGCGAATCCTTAGTCGAGTGCGACTCAAATATTGTGGGTGTAATCTACGAGCAAAAGAAAATACTTAGTCATACGGAACCTGTGGGCAAAAGTTTACGTGATGTAATAATGAAAGAGTACAGCTCTTCCCCAGCTTACGAATCTATAAATTCTCGGATGCGTTGCATAGAGCCAAATTGGTTAAGGCCAACAGCAAATGAAGCCAAGAACAAAGAAAAAGCCATCTTAGGATTGGGTTGTAACCTAAAAAACGGTGGTTGGCCGCAACTCATACTTCTAAGAATAGTCAACTCTCAACTCAAAGTAGCAGAAGGTCCTCCCTCGTTGTTACCCGTGCTTTTGAGAGGAATGGACCAAGGCTCTGACAGTCCATCTTTAGACACGAATAACAACTTCGAAAACTCTAAATTGTTGCGAGCCGTTTGGGGTATCCCGGTGCGACTTTTTGCCGCTAAGGACCAAATCCGCTACGAGAACCTAATTCAACTCGCACATAAACTCAACGGGCAACAAAAATACGAGGAAAGTGAGACTTTGCTTAGACAAGCCCTAGAACTTCAAACTGAACTTTTGGGCGCAGATGCAGAACCTATAGTTGCCACTTTAATAGATCTTGCCTTGGAGTTGAGTAACAATCGTCGTTTTGAAGAATCTGCAGCGCTTTATAGGCGGGCAGAAACAATATTACAAAAATCAACAGATGAGACTTTGAAAGCCCGTTACCTAGCTTACCTTGGCTATGACTCCGCGAATAGGGGAGTTTTTGATGATGCATTGAAAAATATTAAAGCCAGTATTGTGTTGTGGAGGAAAATTGCTGAGAACGGCACTAACTCTTTAGCCAGTTTAGCCCTAATTTCTGAGGACAGTAGCCCCTCAGACCAAGAGGATTTGAATACAGTTGAGAAAGGCGAATTAGCCATGGCTCTTAATTTTGAAGCCCTTATGGCTCTTAAGGTGGAGGATTTGGCTGATGCACAAATTTCGGCAAGTGAATCACTACAAATACTCCAATCCACAAAAGAGCTACCCGTCTTGTGGAGACCACAAGTGTTGTCAACTTTAGGGGATATCAGCTTAGCGCAAGGGCGTATGGCAGCAGCTGACACCTACTTTAGTACGGCGCTCCAGTACCTAAAGCAAATCAACATTGAATCGATTGAGACAGTTAAGATTTTGATGAAACTAGCCACTGGATTTCAAGCAGAGGGATTGCCAACCTCTGCGATCGTCACTTTTAGGGAAGCCATTAAGATGGCTGCAGAGTTGACGGAAAACTCAGTTGGTGCTTTTACAAACGATCAATTAACGGCTTTTGCAGCCTCTGTGGTGTCCCTAGCGGACGCGGAGCAAGATATCGGTTTAAAACGTGCACTCTATGCCGAGGCATTCCAAGCTTTTCAAATGACACGCAGCAACGTCATTGAAAAAACTATGATTGCTACCCTATCTCGCCAAATTACCAGTGATCCGGATTTATCGAATTTGCTCGGCTTAATTCAAACACAGGAGCGCGGAAGAGATGCTGACAAAGCTGAGCTTGCATTTGAGTCAACTTTGCCGGACAACAAAAGAGACTCTGAGAGAGAGGCCACATTGCTTTCTAGAATCAAGAGTAAAGAGCAACGTGTCTCGCAATTGAGAAAGAAGCTTGAAATTGATTTTCCTGGCTTCAACAACTCCACCAGCACGCGACCCGTAGAGCTTGAAGCTTTGCAGTCCGCACTGTTTCCTACGGAGGGAGTGTTGAGCATTATTGTTGGGTCTAAAGATTCCTATGCACAACTTGTCACGAGAGGCGACATTAAGATTGTCCGCGTACGTGAAAATTTATTGAGCATTGCACAAACTATTCAGCACCTTCGCCTAGGCCTTGATATTGAGGGAGGTTCAGTAAATGAATTTGATTTAGACGGGGCTCATACTCTGTACAGAAATATATTTTCAGATTTGAAAGAGCTACTGAGCGGTGTAAAGCACCTAATTGTGATCTCAAACGGTGCGCTGTCTAGTCTACCGTTATCCCTTTTGGTTACGGAGCCTTCAAAGCCTGGGGACTACGTTAATACTCAGTGGTTGGGTAAGAAAATGGCTACAAGCTACTCACCTTCACTAAAGTCTTTCCTTTTAGCTCGTCAGACCTCTCCAAAAACAATTGCAAGCAAGATGTTCTTAGGCTTTGGGGATCCAAAATTAATGCCTTCTGACGCCAAGAGCCCCAGTTCATTGAAAAATAGTGAGGTAAATTGTCGCAAACTAGGTCCCGCACCTGCATCTTTATTAATGACCATGGCTTCTTTGCCTGATACGGCGATTGAGTTGAAAACTATCTCATCAGCTCTAAAAGATGGACAAAGTAATAATGTGTTTCTGGGTTCAAATGCGACTGAAACCAACCTTCGCGCCCAAAAATTGGATGACTACAGAGTTTTATATTTTGCGACTCATGGTTTATTACCGGGTGAGCTCAAATGCCAAGAGGAGCCTGCTCTTGTTTTGACGCCGCCGCCTACATCAGCAAAGACTAAAGAGGAGGACGGGTTGTTGGAGGCAAGTGAGATTGCGGCCTTAAAGATCAACGCGGACCTGGTCGTTTTATCGGCTTGCAACACGGGTGGCTCTGGGGGGAAATTTGGGGGCGACGCACTAAGCGGATTAGCAGAGTCTTTTTTTCACGCAGGTGCGAGGAGTTTACTTGTAAGTCAATGGCAAGTGCCCTCTAAGGCTACCACTCAGTTGATGACAGGCGTATTCAAGAAGCTTGGACCTGACTTAAACGCAGGGGGTGCTTTCTCTCTTCAAGAGTCGCAGATATCGATGATGAGCATTCCTAAAACTGCGCATCCCGTATTTTGGGCTGCATTTGAATGGATTGGAGATGGAGGTCGGTTAACGGATCAAGTCAGCAATCAAAAAGCGCAGGGAAATACGCCTAAAACCTTGGGGTCTTTGAGATGAGCACTCAATGGAGTAAATGGTTAACTTCCCTTTGTCTTATTTCTAAAAATAATTGGAAGCGATTGGTCTTAATTGCACCCCTCTTTTTTTCGAACTTTTCCTACTCTGAATCTCTAATTGTGCTTGAGGCTAGAGCAAGTAGTTTGAAATCTGGCCAATCCGTGGAAGGCGAAAGTGTTTTGACACTCAAGGAGGGTGAAAAAGTAACGTTAATCCGCTCTGACGGTGTCAGCGTAAGCCTTAAAGGCCCCTTTAAAGGGATTCCAATTCCTAAGAGCAATGCAACCAACGATCCACGAGAGGCTTTGAACGCCTTAATGACTGCTCGTGACGCTCGCACTTCCTCTGTTGGTGTGATACGCGCTGGATCTAACGCGGCTACTCTTCCCAGTGTTTGGCTCATCGATGTGAGTCGACCAGGGGGGCGTTGTGTATTAGAGGGACAAAAACCCGTCTTTTGGCGCCCAAGTAGCGAAAAAGTTGCTAAGTTTTCGATAGTGCCGTCTGATCGTTCCTTTAAATTTGAGCACGAGTGGGCTGTTTCGTCAGATCAGATTCAAATTGAGAATTTTCCAAATTTTAATGGACAAGCACTTTTTCGCGTCGACTTGGATGGTCAAGAATTTGCAATTACGATCTATACAGTCCCAAATAATCTACCAGAAGTAGTCATGGTACGCTGGATGCTGGAAAAAGGATGTATACAACAAGTCAATACTTTGATGACACAACTTCAGCT
>DAIUEA010000193.1:0-4397 GCA_036845365.1 Limnohabitans sp.
GCTTACACCTCAGGGGGCGAGCAGCAGATGTGTGCAATTGGTCGCGCAATGATGGCCCGCCCTGAGATGATTTTGTTGGATGAGCCCTCAATGGGCCTAGCCCCTCAAATAGTGGATGAGGTGTTTGAGATCGTAAAGAATCTTAACACCCATGAGAATGTAAGCTTTTTGCTTGCAGAGCAAAACACGATGATTGCTCTCAAGTACAGCGATTACGGCTATATTTTAGAGAACGGCAGGGTGGTGATGGACGGGGAAGCCCATTCCCTTAAAAACAATGAGGACGTAAAAGAATTTTACCTTGGTATATCAACCAAGGACGATGCGCAGCGCAAATCCTTTAAAGATGTCAAGTCCTACCGCAGGAGAAAACGCTGGTTATCTTAATGAGTTTTAACCTTCAATATCCCTTTTGCGACTTGGTGTAACTGAATCAAAATTCTTTCTCAAAGTGCTTCACAGCGCAAATCCTAATTAAAGTTCTACTATGATCAAAGACTCCAAAGAAACAAGATCCCAAGCAGCTAGGAACGCTGAATTGTTTGAAAAACTGCCTTTGCAAATTGCGTTGGCCCAGCAAAAGACACAGTTTTATAAAGAGCTTCTCAAAGGTGTTGACCCCCAATCTGTAAACTCCTTTGAAGCTTTGGCAAACCTGCCCGTTACTCGTAAATCTGATTTAGTGGGTATTCAAAATGCCAATCCGCCATTTGGTGGAATAAATGCTGTTGCCCTGTCGAAGATGAAAAGGGTCTTTCAATCTCCTGGTCCCATCCATGAGTTCCAGGGGTGGGGTGAGGACAATTACAGAATGTCTCGGGCCATGCGAGCAGCTGGATTCATGTCAGGTGACTTGGTATACAACACATTCTCCTACCACTTTACGCCTGGAGCTTGGATCATGGAGGCCGGGGCTCATGCTCTGGGTTGTTGTGTTTTTCCTGCAGGAACTGGACAAACGGAGTTACAAGTTCAAACGATTGCGCACCTCAAACCAAGGGCTTATACAGGGACCCCCTCTTTTTTAAAAATCATTCTTGAGAAATCGGATGAAATGGGTATAAATTGTTCTAGCCTAGAAGTTGCGCTTGTGTCTGGAGAGGCCCTTACACCCTCACTTAGATCATGGTTCAAGTCAAGGGGTATTCAAGTTTCCTCGGCCTATGCAACTGCTGATTTGGGTTTGATTGCGTACGAGTCTCCTGCTCTTGCTCACGGGATGATTGTTGACGAGGGTATTATTTTAGAAATTGTTGAGCCCTTGGGTACTCGGGCGCTGGGTATGGGAGAGGTAGGGGAGGTTGTGATAACGGTGTTTGATTCAGACTACCCGTTAATACGTTTTGCAACAGGAGATTTGTCCGCCATTGACTTGGCCAGCTCAAGCCAGCCTTCTGGATGTGGGAGGACCAATATAAGAATAATGGGATGGATGGGACGGGTAGACCAAACTACCAAAGTCAAGGGTATGTTCTTGTACCCAGGGCACATACAAGAGATTGCTCGCAAAAATCCTGAGGTCAAAAAAATGAGGATGGTTTTAAGCGGAAGTATTGGTCAAGAAGCGATGACGCTTCGCTGTGAAGTAGTTGAGTCACAGGCTGTCGTCTTGGAGCCTTTGAAAAACCATTTGATCCAATGCGTTCGCGAAGTGACCAAATTGCGAGCAGATGTTGAATTTATTAATCTAAGTGGGTTGCCCCAAGACGGTTTGCTAATTGAGGATGCCAGGTCCTATGACTAGTTCAGCTGACTTTAATAAACGCATGCGCTCATTCCTTAGGATTGAGAGTGGGGAGCTACAGCAGGCTTATTTTTTAGCATTTTCTTTTTTGTTTAAGGATTGTCGATGAATGTTTTACCGGGTTTAAATTTTCAATTGGGCGAGACTTTGGAGATGATGAGGGAATCTTGTGAGCAATTTGCAACCCACGAGATCGCCCCTATCGCAGCAGCTGTGGACAAAGACAATGAGTTTCCCGCTCATCTTTGGAAAAAAATGGGTGACCTTGGTCTGCACGGTCTGACAATAGGAGAGGAGTACGGAGGAACAAACTTAGGTTATCTAGCCCACACGATTGCCATGGAGGAGATTTCTAGAGCCAGTGCCTCTGTGGGTCTATCCTACGGCGCTCACAGCAATTTGTGCATCAACCAAATTCACAGAAATGGGAGTGAGGCTCAAAAAAAGAAATATCTACCTAAACTGATCTCGGGCGAACACGTAGGAGCGCTCGCAATGAGTGAACCTAATGCGGGTTCCGATGTGATCGGCATGCAATTAAAAGCCGTACAAAAGGCAGACCACTGGGTATTAAACGGCAGCAAAATGTGGATCACAAACGGAGGTGACGCTGACACCTTGGTGGTCTACGCAAAGACCGACCCGAGCGCCCAGGCCAAGGGGGTTACTGCCTTTATTATCGAGAAGGGGTACAAGGGGTTTAGCTGCGGCTCCAAGCTTGACAAACTCGGCATGAGAGGCTCTAACACTTACCCACTTTTCTTTGAGAACTGCGAAGTTCCTCATTCGCAGATCTTGGGCCAAGAAGGTGGTGGAGCAAAAGTACTTATGAGTGGCCTAGATTATGAGCGCACGGTCTTATCAGGGGGGCCCCTGGGTATCATGGCAGCTTGTATGGATACAGTACTGCCCTATATTCATGAGCGTAAACAGTTTGGTCAAAGCATTGGAGAATTTCAACTAATGCAGGGTAAGGTTGCAGATATGTATACGACTTGGCAAGCATGCAAGGCCTATGTTTATGCTGTGGCGAGGGCGTGTGACGCCGGGGATCATACTCGCACGCTTCGCAAAGACGCTGCAGGTGCCATTTTGTACAGCGCAGAGAAAGCAACTTGGATGGCTGGTGAAGCGATCCAAGCCCTTGGAGGCAACGGGTACATCAATGACTACGCAACGGGGCGTATGTGGCGAGATGCAAAACTCTACGAGATTGGAGCGGGCACGAGCGAGATTAGGCGAATGTTAATAGGTCGTGAGCTTTATGCGCAGACCATGTAAGTTTTACTTTTTTATTAAATAAGGAACACGCCATGCACCGGCTAATCTCTCAGGTTGACACAGAATCTGAAGACTTTAAAGCAAACGCCTCGGCAATGCAAAGTTTGGTTGATGATTTAAGGGGGAAAGTTAAATCAGTTTCCATGGGTGGGGGCGCAATCGCGTTACAAAAGCACAAGGAGCGAGGCAAGCTCTTGCCTAGGGAGAGAATTGATTTGCTGCTCGACCCAGGTAGTCCGTTTTTAGAGGTCGGGCAGTTGGCGGCTTTTGGGATGTACGGTGGGGACGCCCCGTGCGCAGGCTTGATTGCGGGGATTGGTTTAATCAGCGGGGTTGAGTGTATGGTGATTGCCAACGATGCAACTGTGAAGGGGGGAACCTATTACCCTATGACCGTTAAAAAGCATCTTAGAGCGCAAGAGATCGCTGAGCAAAATGAACTCCCCTGCATTTATTTGGTAGATTCGGGTGGTGCTTTCTTACCGCTCCAAGATGAAGTATTTCCGGATCGGGACCATTTCGGAAGAATTTTCTTCAATCAAGCCAATATGTCAGCAAAGGGTATAGCCCAAATTGCTGTGGTGATGGGGTCTTGTACAGCAGGTGGAGCGTACGTCCCCGCCATGAGTGATGAGTCGGTGATAGTTAAGGATCAAGGTACCATTTTTCTCGGGGGCCCACCGCTTGTAAAAGCGGCAACGGGGGAGGAGGTGAGTGCGCAAGACCTTGGAGGAGCGGATGTTCACACCCGTTTATCAGGCGTCGCTGATCACTTGGCTGAGAACGACTCTCACGCATTATCTATAGCTAGAAATATTGTCGGTAACTTAAATAAACCACCCAAGTCTGGAGTCTTTTTAAAAGGGTTTGAGGAGCCCATCTTCAGCAGCTCAGACATATTGGGCATTATTCCTAAGGACTCGCGCAAGTCTTATGATGTTAAAGAGATTATTGCAAGAATAGTTGATGCTTCTGATTTTGATGAGTTCAAGAGTAAATACGGTACGACATTGGTGTGTGGTTTCGCACGTCTTTATGGTCACACCGTAGGCATCATAGCCAACAACGGTATATTGTTTTCAGAGAGTGCTCTAAAAGGGGCGCACTTTATCGAGCTTTGCTCGCAAAGAAATATTCCTTTGATTTTTTTGCAAAACATCACCGGATTTATGGTGGGCAGAAAATATGAAAATGAAGGCATTGCTAAAAATGGGGCGAAACTCGTAACGGCAGTTGCAACAACCCAGGTACCTAAACTAACGGTCATTATTGGGGGCAGTTTTGGCGCAGGAAATTACGGCATGTGCGGCAGAGCTTACTCTCCCAGATTTTTGTGGATGTGGCCTAACGCTCGTATAAGCGTTATGGGGGG
>DAIUEA010000194.1:0-4377 GCA_036845365.1 Limnohabitans sp.
CTCTAACCAGGGCCAATTCAGGGGTCTTTTATATTTTCTAATTCAGCAGATAGGAGCTATGCAGCAAAAAGTCCTAAACTTTAAGTTTAATGAAGAGTTGGTTTTAATCAGCACAAACTTTGCAAAATTTTAACTGGCCCAACCCATTTAGTTATTAGTGGTTATTAGTAGTTATTAACAGAAAGAACCTTAGGTTTTTAGCTGAGAGTACTTACAATACAAGTCTAGACACGCATTATATTTATGTCCGATACCAAGTCTTACGATCCCCAGCGCTTTCATCATTTCTTGGCCCACATGACGGGCTTGATTGATTCCTCGCCCAGTGAAACTCAGGCAATTACTGAGGGTAGCAGATTATTGGGAGATTTAATCGCTGTAGATGATTGGCTGCTCCCTGACTTTGCCCAACCCCACACCCAACACTACCAACAGTATTTGCTTTATGCCGACCCCGCAGACCGCTTCTCAGTGGTCAGTTTTGTGTGGGGCCCTGGCCAAGCGACGCCAATTCATGATCACACCGTTTGGGGCTTGATCGGAATGCTAAGGGGCTCAGAGATGTGCCAGCCGTACTCCAGAATGTCAGACGGTAGGTGGGCGCCAGCTGGTTTGCAAATTGAGATGATCGCAGGCGATGTAGAAGCTGTTTCTCCAAGGCTTGGAGATGTCCACAAAGTTTGGAACGCTTTTAATGATCAGGTTTCAATCAGCATACATGTATACGGGGCCAATATTGGTAAGGTACCACGGACTGTTTACTTTGCTGACGGATCGCGTAAGACCTTTATATCGGGCTATAGCAATGTGCCTCATATGTTTAGCGGCTTGGTGGAGGAGGGGCAAAACCTAGAGCAAGCCCCTGAGGTGCCCAATAAAGTAAACATAGACCCGGCTTTGAAGGCGCCGACAGTCACCCCTCACCCAAAGACGGCTGCGTTTTCAAGCCCAGTGACACCCAATGCAGTTGTGAGCTCCACTTCACCTTCCCCTAAATCTGTCGCACCCTACGCAGCACCAGAAGTTGAAAGTACGAAAAATATTTCAGTGCCCCAAAACCACCAAGAGCTTATGGGCGCAAAGGCCCCAAACGCCCCAAACGCCCCAAACGCCCCAAACGCCCCAAACGCCCAAACTGCCTTGTCTACACCAGCCCAGGTTTCAGTGGTCGTACCCGCTGCTCTTGAAAAAACAAATGACCTTCAAAGGCATGGTGATTTTCATTCGACTCAAAGCACTTATTCTGAGCAAACCGAAACTCAAAAGTCTTTATCTGTTCAGGCTAAAGTCGATCAACTCAATCGTCCCATTGAGCAGATACAGGCCGATTCTGCCGCAGAAAACTCCCAAACCACCCACTCACCTAAGACCACCACACCCGCTCAAGTCAAAGAGTACTTGCTCGCCAAGAAGGAAGTCGCTTTGATCGATGTGCGAGAGGAGGATACATTTGCGCAAAGTCACCCTCTTTTTGCGTGTAATATGCCCATCGGACGCATTGAGGTGGACGCTTACACCAGGATACCGCGCAGAGACACTTTCATCGTAATTTACGACAACACAGAAGGCTTAGCCAATCGCGCGTTGTCTGTTTTTGAGCGACTGGGCTACACCCAAGTTAGTCTTATGGAGGGGGGACTAGCGGGCTGGGCAGCTGCTGGGGGGGAGCTTTTTAAAGATGTGAATGTGCCCAGTAAAGCCTTTGGCGAATTGGTCGAGTCCATTAAGCATACCCCCTCACTCAGCGCCCAAGAGGTGCACGCGCTTCTTGAGCAAAAGGCAGATGTTGTGGTGATGGATGCAAGGCGGTTTGATGAATATCAAACCATGAGTATTCCAAGCGCGGTTAGTGTTCCCGGGGGTGAGTTGGCGCTTCGGGCCAGAACTTTGGCACCCAATCCCAGCACACGCATTATTGTCAACTGTGCGGGCCGCACGCGCAGTATCATAGGAACTCAGTCTTTGGTAAACGCGGGGATACCCAATCCAGTGAGCGCTTTGAGAAACGGAACGATAGGGTGGATGCTTGCGGGACAAGATTTAGTCAAAGGCGCTCAGCTTAAGTTTCCTCAGCCTGACCCACTTGATTTGGGTAAGGCGCAGGCCTTTGCATTGGCACTCGCTTTTCGCTCTGGGATTAAAAGAATTGATTGGCAAGAGTATTTGAGCCTTAAGTCTTTGACTCACCGCACAACCTACCTCTTTGATGTTAGAACACCTGAGGAGTTTAGTGTCTCTCACTTGGAGGGTGCTCAAAGCGCACCAGGCGGGCAATTGGTACAAGAGACCGATCACTACGCACCCGTGCGCGGCGCAGCCATAGTTCTTTACGATACAGACGGAGTTAGAGCCTTTATGACGGGTTCGTGGTTGGTTCAGTTGGGGTGGGAAGTTTTTGTGATTAAAAACGTTTCCCCCGGAGATCTTAAAACTTCGTCTGAGTTTTCAAACTCCCCGAAAAGCGTATTGCCCCCTACTATAGAGCCCGTGGAGGAGGTCAGCGCTGCTCAACTAAAAGAGTGGATTTCAAACCGGACCAATCTTACGCTTGTCATTGATGTCGGTAACAGCAACCAGTACGTCAAACGCCACATCCCTGGCGCATGGTGGATCTTAAGGTCACAGATTGAAAAAGATTTTTCCCGCATTCACAAAGCCAACCGATATGTGCTGACCTGCGCAGATGGTTTGATAGCTCGATTTGCGGTGCACGAGATTAAAAAGTTGGTGAGACCCGGTGTACACGTGGTGTGTTTGGCGGGGGGCAACCAAAGTTGGTTTGACCAGGGCTTTAGCACCCAACAAGGCGAATCCTATGTGGTCAGCCCCCGAATTGACAGATACCGCAGACCCTACGAAGGAACTCAAAACCCAGTCCAAGCAATGCAAGCTTACTTGGATTGGGAATTTGGTCTAGTTGAGCAACTCAAAAGAGACGGCACACACGGGTTTAAAGTGATTTAAGTGCCGTGGACTCAGTGCAAGTGTCTGGGTTTGCGTTGACCGCCGTGTCCTGGGTTAGTGCTTGCACCTGAGCCACCAATTTGGTTGGGTTTACCCATCTCGAGGGAGTTGACTAAGTTGTTAAAACGCTCGGAGAAGAGGCGATCAATTTCGCTTGAGATACCCGTCAGCTCTGAGGGTTCAAAATGTCGCTCCATCATGTGGAATACATCTGCAATCAACAAATCCCGTTGGGCCTGCATGATCGCAGCAGGTGTTGGACCAATAAACAGCATCAAGAAATCATCCATGGATTCCCGACCGTCCTCCTCACCCTCTTCATCGAATTCAGTGTCATAAAAGGTGACCTCGATGGTTGCGCCGACCACAGCCAGCTCATTGAGGCTCATACACATCTCGTCCAAGCACTGTCGAAAATCATCTTCCCCCGGCACTGTCCAACAAAACTCAAGCAGCATATCTTGCTCGTTAAAGCTGATTCCTGGCTCATCATCAAAGGAGCTCATCGCACCTTGCGTAAAAGAAGTGGCCCCGGTGTAAGTCCACAAAGGCTTGAGGGCCTCTTTGATTTGCTCTAAAGTGACCTTCGCTTGAAGGGGGACCTCACCGTGAAGGTGGATGTCAAAAGTGGAATTTAAATCTTTCATCATGACATGATAGCAGTAGAAAAACAGAGGAAATCAATAGATTTCAAAGTATTCAGTGAAATTCATGCTGCGCAAACCCTTTTTTTGCGGTACCTTGTCCTTTGTGGTCATTTACTACCTGTTTACCACCTATTTACTACCAGCCTACTACCTATCTACTAGGTGCTGACTTTGATGCCCTTGAACTCACCGGATGCAATTTTCTTTTGCCAAGTTGCGGGACCTGTTATGTGTGCACTGGTTCCCCCTGAGTCCACTGCAACCGTAACTGGCATGTCAACTACATCAAACTCGTAAATGGCCTCCATGCCTAGGTCAGCGAAACCGACGACCTTTGAGGTTTTAATGGCTTTGGAGACCAAGTAAGCAGCCCCACCAACCGCCATCAGATAAGCAGAGCGGTGCTTCCTAATGGCCTCGATTGCGACTGGCCCGCGCTCTGCTTTTCCGATCATAGCGATGAGCCCGGTTTGTGCCAACATCATCTCTGTGAACTTGTCCATGCGAGTTGCAGTTGTTGGGCCTGCGGGGCCTACCACCTCTGAGCCCACGGGGTCTACGGGTCCAACGTAGTAGATCACTCTATTTCTGAAGTCAACGGGAAGTGGGGTGCCCGCAGCGAGCATGTCTTGGATCCGTTTGTGTGCTGCGTCACGTCCGGTGAGTATTTTTCCGTTGAGTAAAAGCGTCTCCCCGGGCTTCCAACTAGCGACCTGCTCGGGGGTGAGCTCGTTCAAGTTCACCCGTTTGCTGGTCAGTGCGTTGG
>DAIUEA010000195.1:0-4374 GCA_036845365.1 Limnohabitans sp.
GTAATTGATCTGGTGTTGCGGTGTAGATTTTGCATATCAAAGCCCAAGCGCCCACCGGCCATTAACATACCCTCGCCCAGGTGCAGCGGGGACTCGATGCGGATGACATCTGCGCCAAAATCTCCAAACTGTTTGACACAGGTAGGTCCAGCCCTTGCACGCGTTAAATCTAGAACTCTGAACCTGGAGAGGGCACCAAGTTTTGCGGCAGGTTGTGGATTGGAGGGATCAAGGAAAGTCATATGGGTACTAAAACTTTGAGTTTAAAGGAATGAGTGGGGCCAAGCGCAGGACAAGTTTAAGAGTCGAAAAAATAGTGGAGTTGAACTTACTGATTAGAGTTTTTAAAGTTGTCGTTAAGCGGCGGTAACTAGTTTGTTATTAAGGAGTAAATAAAGAGAAGGAGATTTTCTAATCAGTAAAAACAAGAACCCTTTGGATACTGAAGGTGATGACTTGTGATACGCTGAATCTGAGCTGCAATATTCAAGATAAGCTCGTCCTCGTGTGCTCGTCCTGCCAGTTGCACTCCAATCGGTAAACCCTGAGTGTCCAGCCCTGCAGGGATGGAGGCGGCGCACGAGTCAAGCAAATTCATGAGTCTGGTGTAGCGAACGGGTGGACGGTCATGGTTGACGCTTTCAATGGGTTGGGGCGCAGTTGTGCAGGAGGGTGTTAGGTACGCGTCTAAGTGAGCGGTCGCCGCTAAAAACTCTTTTTTCATCCTACCCTGATCTCTTAAGGCCTGGACGTACTGAGCTCCTGTGATCTGCATACCTGCTAAGAGCCTTTGGCGCACTGAGCTGTCCATGGTTTGTCCCGGGTCTTTGGCTAACTCTCCGTACTCAACCACGGCCTGGGGCATCATGATGTTAGATGTGACTTTGGCAACCGACTCAAATGAGAACGGCATATCAATGGACTCGACTCTTGCGCCGTGCTCTTGAAGTTTAGAGAGCATGCGCTCGTAAGCTTGTATTAAATCGGGATGAACGCCCACCAAGTCCTGAGCTTTGAGTCGTCCAAGGCGCAGTTTATTTAAAGGGTAAGGTGTATCAGTTGGATCGGTTGCACCAGTTACATTAGTTACACTCGTAAAGGCATCCGTGGTTTGGCGATCCGAGTGGAGGCGATGGGAGCCCTTGTCGGACAAAAGAATGTGGAGCAAATCTTTAAGCCCTTGGGCGTCTTTGGCAAACATACCGACCGTATCTAATGTCTGACTTAGAGGGGCAACGCCCTGGGTACTTATTCTTTGAACCGTTGTCTTTAGGCCGCTGATTGCGCAAAATGCAGCGGGAACTCTGATCGAGCCCCCTGTATCGGTCCCAATTGAGAGTGGCACCATGCCGGAGGCGACCGCAACAGCGGACCCACTACTGGAGCCTCCAGGGGTGAGGTGGTGAGTGGTACTCCAGGGGTTTTTCGGAGTCCCCATGTTCTCATTCGTTCCCCAAGCTCCTAAAGCAAATTGCACGGTATGTGTTTTGCCGATAATGATCATGCCTGCTTTTTGCAGCAGATCCACAATGGTTGCAGAGCGATTGACACTATTTTTAAATAGTGGCGATCCAATCGTAGTCACTTTTCCCTTGATGTCAATGATGTCTTTGATTGCAATTGGAATGCCGTGCAGAGGGCTTAAAAATAAATCATTTTTAGCCATCTCATCACAAGCGCGTGCGCCCGCTAAAGCAGCTTTCTCATAAACTTCAACAAAAGCGTTAAGGTGCGGATCGAGTTGATGAATTTTCTTTAAATAAGTGCTAACCACGTCGTAGGAACTGAGGGTTCGGTTGCGGATCGCAGTCTGTAAGTTGGTGATGTTATCAATAGAATCCATTGTCGTTCGGGTATCAAGTGGGGAAGGGTAGATGTAGGGTTATTGGAGATAACTTTTTTACGTGAAAGTATTAAAAACGGTTGATGAATTAATTGTAAATTGGCCTACGTTCATAATACCTCTGAATGCCTTAGTTTTGGCGAGGGTAAAACCCTCGCCCTCCTTTAAATTTTTAAGCATTCGCTCGTTAAAATAGCTTCTTAACTTATGTGTCTATCAAGAGTCAAATTTTAAATTAGTTAACTATTATTTTGTTAAGAAATTTTTAGAATACTTTCATTTGTTTATAATTCTATATAATTAAACGTCTTTTAAATCTTCTATAAGTTTTTTTAGTGCTTTGGGTTTGAGGGCCTCAGTACACCCTCTCTATTTAAACAAGTTAAGCCTTCATTTCTTTTTGAAAGATCTCAAGGGCTTTTGCTTTGATGGCAATGAACTGAGGATCAGACACAGACTCAGCTTTTCGGGGGCGCTTTAGATCAAAGTCAAGAAGCGCTGCGATCCGGGTTGGTCGTCTGGTCAAGAGAAGTATCTGATCTGCTAAAAAAACTGCGTCCTCCAAGTCGTGGGATACGATAAGCATAGTGACCTCGGTTTTTAGGTTGGCCTCTTGCAGTTTATCCCTGATAAAGAGAGTCATCTCAAAGTCCAGCGCAGAGAATGGTTCATCAAGGAAAAGTACCTCTGGCTCTGGGGCCAAGGCGCGCATAATGGAAATTGTTTGCTGTTGGCCTCCCGAGAGTTCGTATGGATAGAGTTTGAGGTTGAATTTGATATCAAAGAGCTCGATCAAAGAGTTCACCCTTTCTTTGACCTTTTGTTGACCCATACCCATTCGTTTAAGGGGGTATGCAATGTTATCCCAAGCGTTCATCCATGGAAACAACGCGTCGCGGTAGTTTTGAAACACATAACCGATTTTGGTTTGGGCAAGAGTCTTGCCGTCAAAGAGTACCTGACCCGCATCAAAATCCATGAGCCCAGAGATCATATTAATGAGAGTGGATTTGCCGCATCCGTTGGGCCCGAAAATGGAAATGATGTGGCCCTTAGGGATATTTAGACTAAAGTTTTGATAAAGCGTATCGCCGTTAAATGACTTGGACAGGTTATCAATACAAACGTGATTTCTTTTTGGTTTGATTGAACTTGCTAGGTCGGGCACCGCAGAGCTATCCATCATTAAACTTTTCCCCCCCAGTGGATCACGCGAGACTCGACAAGCATGAATATCAAATTCATTACGTAACCAAGTGCTCCTGTGATCAAAATAGAACTGTACATATCTTTGATATTAAAGACCTGCTGCGCGTCGATGATTCGGTGCCCTAGTCCGCTTTCAGAGCCAATAAACATTTCGGCGACTATGACAATTACCAAAGCAAGAGAGATTCCTGTGCGAAGACCGATAAAAGTCTGCGGCAAGCTCTCCATGAGCAAAATGTCTTTGAAGATGTGAAATTGACTAATACCCATGGTTTTAGCAGCCATGACTCTTGTTTTCTTTGCGTTCATGACCCCATAAGCGCTGTTAAAAACAATGACCAATACTGCAGCGAAGGCTGCAATTGCAATTTTATTTAAGTCGGTGATGCCAAATATCAGCATGAACAAAGGGATCAGGGCAGAAGACGGCGTAGACCTAAAGAAGTCGATTAAAAACTCTAAGCTTTTGTAAACCGGTGGAGAGCTTCCTAGAATGACCCCCAAAGGTACCCCGACCACACTCGCCCAACCAAACGCATACAAAGTTCTTTGTACAGTAGACCAAAGGTCTGCCCAAATAGCGCCCGTGAAAAATACGTGCGCAGTGTAGGAAAGCGTAATTTGGGGTGAGGGCAACAATGTGGCTGATACCCATTTGGCCGAAACTGCGGTTGACCAAATTAAATAAAGCAGCAACGGACCCACCAGGGGCAATACCTTGTATATTGAGCGAGAGCGCATAACGTTAAAAAAACTCTATTGAATTGAAAAGCAAGATACAAGCTTTAAATTAAAAATCAAATTAATTTAAAAAAGATAGCTGACCCGAAGACCCTCGCTTGAGATTTAAGTTTTCTTATAAAACAAAGGGAGGGCTAAGATTTGGTTTTCAAAAACCTTTTTCTCAGCAAAAACATCAAAAAGTTTTTGAAGGGCTCTGATATCGTTGGGCTTTACTTCAGAGTGATCAATGTACCCGCTAATGGGGACGGACTTGGCGAGTTCGCCCTCTATGGCCGTGTAGCCTGCCAAATACTGATTGGCATTTAGGCCTTCCTTGCGCACGTAGGCAACACCTTGGGAATAGGCACTTAAATATTTGGGGATCAATGCGGCCTTTTCTTTTAAACTGGTCGCACTGAGGGCTGCAGCACCGCCTATCCAAGGTAGGTTGTCTCCTATCACGTACTTGGACACAATACCAGCAGCCAGTGGGCGTGAGATCTTTTGCTGCGTTCCTATTACGCCAGTTGGCTCTAAAATATAGGCAGCGTCGACTTGTCCTGCTGAGAGTGCGGGCAAGATCTGAGCAATGGGGAGTT
>DAIUEA010000196.1:0-4338 GCA_036845365.1 Limnohabitans sp.
TTTATACCTACTTTTTTGAGGTAAGTATAAGATTAGACTACACTGAAACCAACTACACTCTTTGCTTCTTTTGTCCAAGCCAAAACCAAAGCTACCTTGCCCATTGCCTTGCCCCTTAACAAGCTGCTCGACCCGGTAAGATTTGATTTATGCACACCCTTCAACTCGTTTTAACCAGACCTCAAAAAGAGTCCCAAACTTGGTTGGAGGAAGTTGCTAAAGCTGGATACCAAGCCGTAAATTGGCCTTTGATAGAAATCAGCTCTATAAGACCAGATGAACAATTTCTAAGACTTGCTTGTAAATTAGAAGCTTTTTCTGCAGTCGTGTTTGTAAGTAGCGCCGCAGTAGAAAACTTCATGAGTGCTGCCCTAACATTGCCTAATTTCTCATGGCCTGAAGTCAAATGCTGGGCGACTGGCCCAGGCACCCAACTGGCTTTGATCCGCTTTGGAGTGGCCGAGCATTTAATTATTACCCCCGGTTGCGAGGCGCCCCAGTTTGATTCGCCCAATCTTTGGGAGAGAGTTAAAAATAGTGTAAGAGCTTGCGATAAAGTTTTATTTGTAAGGGGCGAAGATGAAAATCCTCGATCCCCAACCGTGCTGTCCGAGCAATTAAGTCCGCCAAGTGGAAGCAATTGGTTGGTTTGGAAGTTACAGCAATCAAATATTCAAATTAAAACCATCGAAGTTTACCGAAGGGGTATTCCCCTGTGGAGCACTGAGCAGCTCTCCCTTGCCAGTCAATCAGTGGATGAGCATGTGATTTGGATTTTTAGCAGCTCCTTGGCGATTGAGAACCTCTCGATTCTCTTGCCCAACCAAGATTGGTCCAAAGGTAGGGTTCTCGCCACCCACTCTAAAATTGCTTCAAAGGCGAAAGAAGTCGGCTGGGGTGTTGTGCACGTGTCACGCCCAACGATCGATGATGTACTTAAGTCACTAAAATTCATCATCCCCCTTTGAGCTCCCATTTTGAACAACTCTACCCCCCCTCCCAAAGAGCCCACACTTGGCGCGCTGCCTTCAAGGAAACTTCGTTGGACGCTTGTTGGGCTGACAATTACCGCATGCGCAGGTCTTTTTAGTGCTTTGTTTTTGTGGTCAAAGCTTGGCTCTATTGAGGAGCTATTGGCCAAACAAAGCGCTCAATCCAACAGTCAATCCTTGGAGGCAAAAGTAAGCTCCAAAGATGCCCAAGAGTTAGCCCGGGAAACAGCCGCCAAATTAGCTTTGCTTGAGGCAAAAGTCACAGAAGTAGCTCTTCAACGTGCTCAACTTGAGGAGTTGATGCGGTCCCTTTCACGTACCAGGGACGAGAACTTGATAACTGAGGTTGAGTCCTCTCTCAGGATTGCTCAACAGCAATCCTTACTGACGGGCAGTGCCCAACCCTTGATTCAGGCCCTTAAAAACGCAGAGCAGCATATCTCCAAATCCTCTCAACCAAAAATAATTTCAATACAAAGGGCTCTGATTAGCGATCTTGACCTAATCCGATCTGCGCCTGTACTAGATACACCCGGTCTATTGATTAAGCTGGACCAACTCGTCCAAAGAGCTGAGGATTTACCGCTATTAAACGAACCCCAGCCCAAGGCTTCTTCACCTCTGGCCCAAACACTGAACGGCGCAACTACGGATGTACCTGGTACCCCTTTAAGCTCAAGTGCCACTCCAAAGGGCTCATCTGAAAACCTTTCTGCGTCGAAGACTTTAATTCAGTCCATTTTTGAGGGAACTTCAAACTATGCATGGGAATTGATAAGCCTGCACATTTGGGAACAAATCAAAGGACTGGTCCGCATTACTCATATTGATCAACCAGAGGCCAGTTTACTGGCCCCTAGTCAGGGTTATTTCTTAAGAGAGAATCTAAAACTGAGAATGCTGAATGCCAAATTAGGCTTATTGGCTCATCAACTCAACTCCTTTAAATCAGATATCAACGAATGTGACAAACAGCTAAATAAATTCTTTGATATGCAGTCCAAACAAGGTCAAAGCGTTTCAGTACTCATCAAAGAAATCCAGACTCTCAGCTTGCAAACTGACGTTCCCCCCATACCAAACACTTGGGCAGCAATAGCAGCCGCCTCGTTGGGCAATTAAGATGAGAGCAGCAATTTGGTTTCTGAGCTTATTCGGCGTTGCTGTTGCTTTGGCAATTGCTGCACAGCACCCGGGGGGGTTGGTCTCTGTTTTTTTAACGGGATATCGGGTTGATATATCGATCAACTTAGCAATTTTATTAATAGTCTCTTTATTTATATTACTCTACGTTGCAACCCGTGGGATCTCAACCTTATTGGCGTTGCCCAAGATTGCGAAACGTTGGAGATTACTGCAACGAGAGCGCTCCACGCACGAATCCCTTTTGAACGCATTGGAACAATTAATGACGGGACGATACGTGAGATCGATTGGCGCTGCAACTCAGGCCGTTGAGAGCGCAAATTCTCTTAAAGAGCTCTCACAAGACGAAATATCAACGCCTAAGTACCTTAATCAACTAATCGGTCTAGCTCACCTCATCGGAGCTGAAAGCGCCCATGAGCTTAGAGATTTTAAGAATCGAGACCAGCATCTGCAGGCGTTACTTGCTAAATTTCCGGCAACCGAAGCACCAGGCGCTGGAGAAATAAGGGAGGCATCTCTTTTAAGTGCTGCACGTTGGTCCCTATCTGAGGCCGATCCGCTCGCCGCCCTTGGCTGGCTTGGAGAGTTAAAAGGTGGCTCAGCTCGCAGAACCTTAGCTCTCAGACTCAAGCTCAAATCAGACCGCAGGGCCAAACATCAAAGGGCTGCTTTGGAGACTGCGAGACTTCTCAACAAGCACGGAGCCTTCTCACAAATTGCAGCCACTGGGTTGCTTAAAAGCTTATGTATATCAAGCATTGAAGACTGCAGTGAACCAGAGCAGCTGATCCAAATTTGGAGAATGTTTAACCAAAACGAGAGAGCCTTACCCGATGTTGCTGTTCACGCGGGCGAGAAAATGGTCAGCCTAAACGGCAGTCCACAAACAGCCCTAACCTGGATTTCCCCAGTGTGGGATCTGTACATCCAAAAACCTGGAACGCTTTCTGCTCAACAAATCGAAAAGCTGATTCAAACCTTATCCTCCGTCCTAAAAGCGTTAGGACCTGACAAAAATTGGCTTGCAAAAATAGATCACGCTAGAGCTGCTAGACCCGCTGACCCTAACCTTCAATTTCTAAGTGCAATGGTTTGTATGCACAATGGGCTTTGGGGTAAGGCTCAGCAATTGATGCAAGAGGCCTCTAACAACTTAATCAAACCAAGCATGAAAAAACAGGCTTGGCTTGCCTTGGCCCTAGTAGCCACTCAAAGAGGCGATGAAGCTGAGGCACTTTTGATTTGGAAAAAAATCGCACTTATTGCTTGATGGCGCAAATCTCAACAAAAAAGGAGCTGTACCCTTAGGTGCAACTCCTTTTTTCTTGTGAAAAATACTAAACTTAAATTGACTTAAATCCCAATATTTATTGTGGACAAATCCTTACGCGTCTCAACCAGTATCAGTGGTCCCTCATCCAACACAATCAGTGGCGGCCTAGATCTTGGAACATGCACGGGCTTAGGCTCAGAGGCAATGATCATTTGAACCTGAGCGATGCGCTCAGGATCGCTGTTGACCCACTCCAGGCCAGAGGACTTTGCGATTTGAACCAATTGGTCTATTGGCAAATCATAGGGCACAACTTTTGGCATTTCAGCCCTTTGCGAGTCGTGGGAGTGAGTCCTAGTTTGATCACTGTGGTCAGAGTGTGATGGGGTATTGTTTAAGGAATGGCTCTCTGCTGCGGCCTCCCCATGAGCCCCAAATGGCAGGTGTGCCTGCTCATTTGAAGCATGTGAGGAACCAAGTTGTTCGTTAATCCTACCCGCTTCCTCTGGAGTTCGCTCCTGACGTTCTCTCCGCTCTCGACCGTAGCGATCTCTTGACCTGCGGTCGCGTCGCTCCCCTACTCTTTCCATATCTACAGAGGAGCTTGTCGTGTTCGTAACGTTCGTAGCGTTTGTAGGGTTAGTAGCTGAATTTTCGCTGCTTTGTGCTTGCTCCGAACTTCCGCCCTCTGGCGCACCTTCTTGAGAGCGTGCTCGTCTAGGCTCGCCGCGTCCCTCAGAGCGCTCGCGTCTTCTCGGGCGCTCTGCTTTCTCGGTTTGAGGCGCATTGGGAGTCTGCACACTGGAGAGCGAGTTTTGGTGCTCGGGCAGTGTTTCCAAAACCTTATCAGCGTCTAAAGGCAGTGCTTCTTGTGACTTATCTCGGTTTTCTCTGGGTTCGCGGTTAGAGCTACCCCCTTGAGAT
>DAIUEA010000197.1:0-4330 GCA_036845365.1 Limnohabitans sp.
GCATTCGTTGTGGGGACCGGTGTAGGTGCGTATTTCTGGATCGCTTGTGGAATCGTTAAACGCTCAAATGGAGCACTTAAATCGATCTCTTTTCCTGCATAGCTAAGACTTAAAGAGCCTCGCGTTTGTTCTGCCACATAGCGAATCAAAGATTGAGTGAAGTCCATCAAATCAAGGTAATTCCAATAAGCCGCATAAAACTCCATCATCGTGAATTCTGGGTTGTGACGAACGGAGATACCCTCATTCCTAAAGTTGCGATTTATCTCAAACACTCGCTCAAATCCCCCCACAATGAGCCGCTTTAAGTAAAGCTCTGGGGCGATGCGCAGGAACATCTCTTGGTCTAAAGCGTTGTGATGCGTTGCAAAGGGGCGTGCATTGGCTCCCCCCGCAATTGGGTGAAGCATCGGGGTTTCTACTTCCAAGAATTCGTGCTTGACCATAAACTCACGCATGCAATTAATGGCCTTTGACCTGGCGATGAATCGTTGTTTGGTGCTCTCATCTGTGATGAGGTCAATGTGGCGTTGACGGTATTTAATTTCTTGATCGCTTACGCCGTGAAACTTATCGGGCAAAGGTCTGAGGCTTTTTGTGAGAAGTCTGGCCTTTGTCACGTGTACAGATAGCTCCCCTGTTTTAGTAATAAAAAGTACCCCCTCAGCGCCCACGATGTCCCCTAAATCCCAGTGCTTGAAGGCGTTGTAGGAATCCTCCCCCACGTTGTCTCTGACCAAGTAGATCTGAATGCGTGAGCTGGCATCTTGCAATGTCGCAAAACTTGCTTTGCCCATAACTCGTTTGAGCATCATTCGCCCTGCTACGCTCACTGTGATGTTTGCTTTTTCAAGCTCCTGTGGAAGGCTTTTGCCGTAAACCGAGTGAAGGTGTTGCGCGCGGTGAGTGGGCTTAAAGTCGTTTGGAAACACTGCCTCGCCTTTGTCCAAACAACTTGCTCTGAGTTCGCTTAATTTTTGACGTCTCTCAGCGATTAATTTATTCTCGTCAACGGGCTGCACCGCCTCAGCTGCGACCGAGGAGGGTGAGGTGCTTTGGGAGACGCCCGGTTTGGGTTCTGTGGATGAATTCAATTTAAGGTCTTTTGAAAGAAGGGTGTTGTAAATCTAAAGGCTCACCGCATCGGCGGGTTGTTTTAAGAGTATCGCGCAGGTGTCTGCTATTGTTTTCTTAAGCTCTCTTCGGTCGCAAATAAAGTCAATTGCCCCCTTAAGTTGCAAAAACTCAGAGCGTTGAAAGCCCTCGGGCAACGTCACCCTCACCGTGCTCTCGATGACTCTGGGGCCTGCAAAACCAATCAAAGCTTTAGGCTCGGCGATCACAACATCACCCATAAAGGCAAAACCCGCAGATACCCCGCCCATAGTTGGATCTGTAAGTACGCTGATAAAGGGCAGCCCTTTCTTGGCAAGTCGGGTAAGTGAGGCGTTGGTCTTGGCCATTTGCATCAGTGATAAGAGACCCTCTTGCATACGCGCACCCCCTGTTGCTGTAAAGCAGATAAAGGGTACCTTTTGCTCTATGGCGGTGTGCACGCCCCGCACAAAGCGCTCGCCCACTACGGAGCCCATACTGCCCCCCATGAAATCGAATTCAAAACAGGCCGCAACCACACTGATGCTGTGGATGGCGCCCCCCATCACCACCAACGCATCTGTCTCCCCCGTGTTGGTCATCGCCTCTTTAATTCGCTCGGGATATCTTCTAGAGTCTTTGAACTTGAGTGGATCTACAGGTAAGACTTCTTGACCAATTTCGTACCTGCCTTCAGGGTCTAAGAAAAAGTTCAATCTCGAGCGCGCTGAGACCCTGTGGTGGTGGGAGCATTTGGGGCATACATTTTGATTTTGCTCCAAGTCGGCTGTATAAAGCACAGTCTCGCAACTTGGACATTTGACCCACAAGCCCTCAGGCACTGTGCGCCTCTCTGTTGGATCAGTTTGCTGAATTTTGGGGGGAAGAAGTTTCTCAAGCCAGCTCATAAAACCTCCATATTTATTGGCTCATCCATTGCTGCCCTTATGCTTGCCATAAATGTTTGAGCGACTCCGGGTGCGTCGATTGGCAAGCACTCTTTGATCAACTCAAGCAAGCGAGAGCCAATCACAACAGCATCAGCAACTTGTGATACGGTTTGCGCAGTTTTTGCATCCCTGATCCCAAACCCCACGCCTACAGGTATTTTCACAAACTGGCGGATCTTCGGTATCATGGCCTGGACCTCTTCGGTGTTTAAATTGCCCGCACCTGTGACCCCTTTCAAGGAAACGTAATAAACGTAACCAGAGGCTACTTTTGACACCTCTTGCATTCTTTTCTCTGTTGAGGTCGGGGCAAGTAAGAAGATGAGGTCCATGCCGCGCTTACGAAGCTCAGCCGCAAACTCTGTGCACTCACTGGGTGGGTAATCCACAATCAACACACCGTCGACTCCGCTTTTATGAGCGTCTTCAACGAAGGCGTTCAAACCGTGTTGCAAATCATACTGTTCCACAGGATTTGCATAGCCCATCAACACAACGGGGGTGTGCTGGTTTTGTGTCCTAAAGGATTTAACCATCTCAAGCACTTGGGTAAGCCCGACTTTGTTGAGGATTGCTTTTTCCGCTGCTTTTTGTATGACCGGGCCGTCTGCCATGGGGTCACTAAAGGGGATACCAAGCTCAATAATATCAGCGCCCCCTTGAACCAGACCTTGCATGAGTGCTAGTGTCGACTCGAGCTCTGGAAAGCCAGCCATCAAATAAGGGATCAAAGCTTTTTTGCCCTGGCTGCTCAGTGAATTTAGAGTGTGCTCAATTCTGCTCATGGTGCCTCAATTCTTTTCAAAGTGAATGGGGGAGACGCCGCCTTTAACGCCTTGACCTTGACAACTGGGTCGACAATAAAAATCAGCATTACTTAAGTCCGCAACAGTGCCAATGTCTTTATCGCCACGCCCAGATAAATTCACCAAGATGGACTGAGTGGGTTTCATTGAAGGTGCAAGATGCATCGCATAAGCAACCGCGTGACTCGACTCAAGCGCAGGAATAATTCCTTCGGTTCGGCACAGGTAGTGAAACGCGTCTAAAGCCTCTTTATCTGTTGCGCCCACATACTGAGCGCGACCAATATCCTTTAAAAAGGCGTGCTCAGGGCCAACACCTGGATAGTCCAGTCCAGCGCTGATGCTGTGAGTCTCTGTGATTTGACCTTGCGCGTCTTGAAGCACGTAGGTGCGGTTTCCGTGGAGTACGCCTGGGCTGCCCCTTTGAAGGGAGGCGGAGTGTCTACCACTGTCGATGCCCTCACCCGTTGCCTCAACCCCAATGAGTTGAGTGTTTTCGTATTGGATATAGGGGTGGAAAATTCCCATCGCATTACTTCCCCCACCCACACAGGCGATCACCGCGTCAGGTTGAGCGCCGAAATGCATTAACGGCATCTGCTCAATACACTCTTGACCAATTACGCTTTGGAAATCCCTGACCATCATAGGGTAAGGGTGTGGACCCGCTACGGTCCCGATAATGTAGAAAGTGTTCTCTACGTTCGTGACCCAGTCCCGCAGTGCTTCGTTGAGCGCGTCCTTAAGGGTTTTGCTCCCACTGTTGACGGGCACAACGGTTGCGCCCAATAACTTCATCCTGTAAACATTGGGACTTTGTCGCTTGACATCTTCGCTGCCCATGTAGACCACGCACTCCAGTCCGTATCTGGCGCAGATGGTTGCCGTTGCAACCCCGTGTTGACCCGCGCCGGTCTCAGCAATAACTCTAGGTTTGCCCATTCTTTTTGCCAACATAGCTTGGCCAATGGTGTTGTTGATCTTATGGGCGCCTGTATGATTTAAGTCTTCGCGCTTTAAATAAATTTGCGCTCCCCCTAATTCTTTACTCATTCTCGCTGCGTGATAAATGGGCGAGGGGCGACCTACAAAGTGCTTTAGTTCGTAGTGAAACTCTTTTAAGAACTCTGGCTCATTGTGGTATTTCTCATAAGCCAGCGTCAACTCCTCAATGGCGTGGGTGAGTGTTTCGCTAACAAAGCTTCCTCCGTATTTTCCGAAATGTCCGCTTAAATCTGGTTGTTGATAGGTATACATCTAAAATCCCTTTAATGACTAGGGCACTGGAGTGAGAGACTTTGATTCCAGCGCTGATTATTTGATTTACTTTGTTTGATGAATTTTTAAGGTATCTGAAAAATTGCTTTAAAAATAGTGCTTAAAACGACGCTCTAACAATCCGCAGTATGGCAAGTCTATGAACCAGCGCTTCGAACTGCGTTTACAAAAGCCTTTATTTTTTCAGGATCTTTAATTCCC
>DAIUEA010000198.1:0-4302 GCA_036845365.1 Limnohabitans sp.
ATAAAAAGACGATGAGTCCAAAAATATCCACATAGACTTGAAACTTTGAGCCGATGGATCCGTAGATTAGATCGACTCGTACATGCTCATTTCGCTTTAATACCAAAGGAGCGCCAAGCATCACAGTTGCAGCGAAGAGGTACCACTGTATCTCAAGCCATCCATTGGAGCTAAAGTCTAAGCCGTAACGAACAAAGGCGTTGCCCGCTGAAATTGAGGCTGCTAGAAGTACGGTCCAAGCCGCAAGCGTGCCTAAGCGCTCGCTGATCCAGTCAATAGCGGCAGAGAATTTAAGGAACACGTGCATTTTCAAGTTTCCTGTAAAGGTTTTAATGAAATAGGGAGGTTAATGGGCTTGAGCATAGCGCAACTAAGGGCTTAATTGCGCTAAAAATGATGTGGCGCTTTTAATCCCTAAAAATGTCAACACTAAGGACCCAAACAAATGAAGGCCAATGGTTGCAAGCGCTAAAAACCATTTGGACTCGCTCACCATAAAAATGACCTCTGCGCTAAAGGACGAGAAAGTGGTCAAAGATCCCATAAACCCCGTAACTAGCGCCAATCGCCAGATGGGGTCAATTTGAGAAAGCTCGTTGAAAACACCTACGCATACCCCAACCAAATAACCGCCTATTAAATTGCACGCAAGAGTTCCAAGTGGAATTGGTGCAAGGGCGTTGAAGAGCAAACCGAGTTGCCAGCGCGTCAATGCTCCTAAACAGGCACACACACAGATGATTGATACTTGAAACATGGCTAAGGTTTAGGGCGAACCCAGGTTTTGCAAAATGCTCATATAGGCGCGCACCCCTTGCTCGACCGAGTGAAAAGTGTGCTTGCACCCCGCCGCTCTAAGAGAGCTTAAATCGGCCTGGGTGTAGCACTGGTATTTGCCGATGAGGGCTTGAGGGAATTCAATGTATTCGATCAACTGTTGTTCCACAGCCTGCGACAGGCTGAGGGCAGGAGAGTTTTTTTTCTTTTTCCTAAAATCTCGGTGAGCGTTAATGACGGAGAGCGCCACATCGTTAAAAGGCTGCGCCCGACCTGAGCCCAAATTAAAAAGTCCTGATTGATTAGGATGATCAAAAAACCATAGATTCACCGCAACAACGTCATCAATGTAGACAAAGTCCCTCATTTGCTCGCCTGCGTTGTAACCCCCGTAAGCCCCAAAGAGTTTGACACGCCCCGTCTCTAGGAGTTGCTTGTTTTGATGAAACGCCACACTCGCCATGCGTCCCTTGTGTTGCTCGCGGGCTCCGTATACGTTGAAATATCTGAAACCCACCAATTGATTTGGAGAATGCTCAAATTTAGTGCCGTAGAGGGCGCGCATGCGTTGATCAAATAAGAGCTTGGAGTAGCCGTAAACGTTGAGTGGTTTCTCAAATTCAGGGGTCTCTTTAAAGACGCTTGAGCCACCGTAGGTGGCTGCTGAGGAGGCGTAAATGAGCCTGGTGTTTTGTAGGAAACAGCTCTTTTGGAGGGTACAGGTGAGGGAGAAATTGTTATCCATCATATAGCGTCCATCCGTCTCCATGGTGTCGCTACAAGCACCTTCATGAAAAACGGCCTCGACTTTACCGTAAGCGCCCGCAGCAAAGAGCTCGTAAAAGTCGCTTTGGTCTACGTAGTCGGTAATTTTTAAGTCAACTAAATTAGTGAATTTTTCTCCATCCGTTAAATCATCCACCGCAATAATATCTGTGATGCCTCTTGAATTGAGGCCTTTAATAATGTTGCTGCCAATAAAGCCCGCTGCACCAGTCACTACGATAGTCATGCCGTCAACTCCTGAAAACTGACACTCGCAGTGCCAAATTTACCCACCACGATACCCCCAGCCTTATTGGCCCAAGGAAGTGCCTCGCGCACGGTTAGTCCACCGGCCATTAAAACGGCCAAGGTGGCAATCACTGTGTCTCCTGCCCCTGTTACGTCAAAGACCTCAAGGGCTTGAGCTCCGACATGTACCTCGCCTGATGCGTCAAATAGACTCATACCCTCTTCGCTTCGCGTCAGCAGCAGTGTATGTATCCCAAGATCAGCGCGGAGTCGGTGTGCTCTTAATTTTAAATCCTCCTCACTGCTCCAATGACCAACCACTTCCCTAAGCTCTTGTTTGTTGGGGGTAATCACGGTGGCCCCTTTGTACCTTGAATAATCATTTCCTTTGGGATCAATCAAAACGGGTTTATGGTGTTTTTTGGCAATCTCGATCATGCGCTCAATCTCTCCCAATCCGCCTTTGCCGTAGTCGGAGAAAACAACGGCCTGGTGGCTGCTGATTAGTTCATTGAATTTTTCTGTCTGAGAGGCAAGGGTCTCGTGCTGGGGATTGTTCTCAAAGTCAACTCTGAGGAGCTGCTGTTGGCGACCAATCACCCGCAGCTTCATGGTGGTTTTTAGTTGGGGGTCGCGACCAAAATAAGGTTTAATCCCACTCACACTTATTAGTTGCTCTAACTTGTGACTGGCCTCGTCCTCGCCCACCACACTCAGCAGGCTAATGGTGGCTCCAAGACTAACTCCGTTACAGGCAACGTTGGCAGAGCCCCCGAGTCTGTCCTCCTCCCTTGTGATTCGAACAACTGGTACGGGTGCCTCAGGGCTAATTCGCTCAACCGAGCCGTACCAGTACCTGTCAAGCATCACATCTCCAACAACGAGAACTTTTGATGCTTTTACGTTATCTAAGGACAAGGTTTTCATAATTCTTCAATTCTCTCAGGGGGATAACTGTCCCAAGACTGGCATCCAGGACATTGCCAAAAATGAGTTAAGGCCTCAAACCCGCAGGCTGCGCAGCGGTATCTTTTAAGAGGCGTTGCCGCCTTGTTCAGGGTTTGCAAGACTGTCGTCTGAGTGGCTGCGTTGGAGAGTGTCTCTGCACTAAGCCAGCGCGTGGCTGCAATCAAAGAGGGTGTGCGCACCAGGTGTTGGGCGTAAAGATTTTGGACCACTGGGTTCATCGGGGAATTAGACTGGCCCGTTTTGCCGAGCTCATCTGAGGGGAGGGTGTAGTCTTCATCCTTTGGACTCAACTCTATGAGAGCTTCGAGTACATCGAGTCTGGGTTTATTTTGATAACTCTCACTGAGTATGAGCCGGGCCTCACCTGTTTGGTGAAGTTCTTTGGCAAATTGAGCGAGCAGGGGGGCGCCCAGACCTGCAAACCTGGGGGTCTCTTTAAAGAGCAGTTTGACCGTATCAAGCGCTTTTGGGGTTTGACCTTGGAGGTGCAAAAGATGCGCCAAAGTAAGTCTTGATCGAGCGTGAAGGGGTGAGCACAAGAGGGCACCATCTATCAGAGTTTGAGCCCCTTTAGGGTCTGCTGCCTCAAGGACTTTGGCCTGCTCGCATAAGTAGTGGGCCAAGCGAGCGGAGAAATCTCCCTCTCCAAGCGTTTGAAGGCGTTTGGCGACTTTAGCTGCCTGCTCCCAGTCCCTAGAGCGCTCGTACAGGGTTAGTAGAGCAAGCATCGCTTGCCCCTCCATTTGAGTTCCCTCCAAGTCTTTGAGTGCGTTCTCGGCTCTGTCGATAATTCCGGCTCTTAAGTAATCTTGAGCCAAATCAAACATCGCGCGGTGTCTATCTTTGGTGGATAAGTCCGCTCGGGCCAGTAAGTGTTGGTGCACTCTAACGGCGCGCTCAAACTCCCCCCTTTTTCTAAACAGGTTACCCAAAGCAAAGTGCAACTCAGAGGTATCTGGGTCTTGTTGAACGGCCTCAATAAAAGAGTCAATGGCTTGGTCTTGTTGTTCGTTAAGTAAGAAGTTTAGGCCTTGAAAATAAGCTTTTGGATTGCGTTGATTTTCTAATTTAAGTTGTTGAATATCAAAGCGTGAGGCAACCCATCCAAGCGCAAACACAGCGCACGCGCCCATTAACAACCACACCAAATCAATAACCATAGGTGGCTTTCAGCCTGAGCGTGCATAGCACCCGTAGGACTCTGAGTGTTAAAGGAGATGTAATGAATGAGTTCACTGCAGTGGGGGTGTCTTTGGCGGTGGCTTTAAGGTTTAAAAGGAACTGAATTTAGTCGGCTTTAGTTGATCTATTCGATCCATTTGATCTTTCTGATCTTTTTTGTCTCTTAACACATCACGCTCATCACGCGGTAGGCGCGCAATCTTCCTAGCTCGCCACCAACGGGGAACCATCGCTAGTGCACCAACAATCAAACCTATTGTAAAGACTGTCAAAACGATCAAAACCATCGGCCCACGCCAACTCATGCCAAAGAAGAAGTTGACAATCACCTCATGCTGATTGTTGAGTGCAAAGGCAAAA
>DAIUEA010000199.1:0-3612 GCA_036845365.1 Limnohabitans sp.
GGTTAGACATAAAAGTGCTCCAGAAGTTAAAACCTTATGAGCCCGGGCTCTTACCTTTTGGGCGAGCAAAGAACGCTCAGCCTTTGGGGGACCCGAGAACAGAAAACGCCCAAGTACATCCATGTGGGTGTGTTGTTGGTTTGATGGGGTGTACATTTAGGACGTTTCGTTAAAATATCAACCATTTTAAGGTATGCCCAGCTGTGCCTTAGATGAATTAAAAAATCTAACCCTCTCATTAAGTATTTGAGCTGTTCGCTTAAATTCAAATTTAAACATCAAGTCACTGCTCACTTTACATTTAATTTCTATGCACAACTACACCGTTTTCTTTGTGTCTGATGGTACTGGCATTACTGCAGAGACGTTTGGTAACGCCATCTTGGCTCAGTTTGAACTGACCCCCCGCCATATAAGACTGCCCTTTGTTGACACCGTCGATAAGGCTCACCAAGCCGTGAGGCAAATCAACCACACGGGGCAAATCGAGGGTAAACGACCCATCGTCTTCACCACTTTAGCCAATACGGAAGTATTTGAGGTCGTTAAAGATCATTGTGAAGGCAAGCTAATGGACATGTTTGGCACCTTTGTTCACCCCCTAGAAGAAGAGTTCGGTATCAAATCGAATCATAGAATTGGACGCTTCTCTGATGTCAGCAAAAGCCGCGCCTACCACGACAGAATAGAGGCTATTAACTTTAGCCTTGCTCATGATGATGGGCAACTTAACAAAGATCTTGAGTTATCGGACGTTATTTTGGTAGGGGTTAGTCGCAGTGGCAAGACCCCTACGAGCCTTTATCTGGCCATGCAACACGGTTTAAAAGCATCCAATTACCCACTCATCCCAGAGGACTTTGAGCGCCAACAACTGCCTGAGGCGCTAAGACCGCATATTAAAAAGATATTCGGTCTGACCATTCACCCTGAGCGTTTGAGCGAGATTCGCCATGAAAGGCGCCCAAACTCCAAGTACGCAAAACTCGAGAATTGTCAGCTCGAGGTCAGGGAGGCTGAGGCGATGATGCGCAGAGCGGGAATTCGCTGGCTCTCTACGACCACAAAAAGTATTGAGGAAATTGCCACAACCATCTTGCAAGAAATCAAGCCCGAGAGTTTGAGCTACTGAAAATATATCAATTTCTTTAAAGCTTAAGGATTTTGTTTGTAGAAGGCCTCAATTCCGGCCTTTGCTATTTGAACATCCTCATTGGATTTAACACCACTGACGCCCACCGCGCCGATGACTTGTCCGTCTTTCAAGATGGGCACCCCTCCCTCCAAGAGACCGTTTACGTCTGGTGCGGTTAAAAAAGCGTACCTTCCCCCGTTTATGATGTCCTCATAAACTTTGGTCTCTCTACGGGCTAAAGCTGCGGTGTTGGCCTTGGCAGGGGCCATATGCGCAGAAAAAGGAGCGGCTGAGTCTAAACGGCTAAATCCAAGTAAGTGCCCACCATCATCAACTACGGCAATGGAAACCGCCCAATTGTGTTTGTGAGCCTCAGCTTCACTTGCCGCTAAGATCAGCTTAATGTCCGCGCTCTCCAAATAGTGTTTGATTCTCATGGGTTTACCCTGTAAGTGATGTAAGTTGATAGTACATTCTAGTCTAGGCTGCGAAAGCCTTTCTTGAGCACTGATGACGGCAATTTTTCCTAAACTGAATGGTAGTTGAGTGCAATTCGTGCTTGTCTAATAGGGTTAATGGCTAATTCAGTCGAAATGGCTTAAAATCGCAATTGTGCTTTTTGAACATATTTTGGAGTTACAAATGAACAATGAATTTGAATCAACTGGCTACCCCTACATAGTTTCTGATTCAGAGGTTAAAAACCGAGTGCTTCGCAACACTTATTGGTTGTTGGCCCTGAGTATGGTTCCGACCGTTTTAGGCGCCTGGATCGGGGTTGTAACGGGTATTACCCAATCCATTGGCACTATGGGCGGTATTTTGATGCTCGTCATTGCCATCGGCGGAATATTTGTAATTGAGAAAACCAAAGACACCATAACGGGCGTCTATGCTTTGCTTGGCTTCACTTTCTTTATGGGATTGATGCTTTCTAGGCTTATTGCCACGGTCTTGGGCTTTAAAAACGGCGCCGAGCTTGTCATGACCGCTTTTGGTGGTACGGCCGGTGTTTTCTTTTTAATGGCCAGTTTATCAACAGTGATTAAACGCGACCTCTCAACCATGGGCAAATGGCTTTTCGTTGGGGTACTCATGCTCATGGCGGGTAGTTTGATCAATATGTTCGTAGGCTCAAGCACTGGAATGCTAGTCATCTCTGTGGCATCAATTGGAATCTTCAGCGCTTACATGCTCTACGATTTGAAGCAGATTGTGGACGGTGGCGAAACAAACTACATATCTGCCACGTTGACTCTGTATTTAGACATCATTAATGTGTTCCAAAGTCTCTTGGCTTTGCTGGGCATTTTTGGTGGCGAGCGGGAGTAAACTCCCCGCATCAGACGACTACAAGCCATAGACGGCGTAAGTGGACGCAAACTTAAAATTTAAAAAGTTCCTTTGGTTCGCCGCCTCAGGAACTTTTTTTATTGGCGAGCCCAGACATATCACTTTGAATTCGTCGCTTTCATTCAATTTTAGCGACCCATATGATTCAGTTAGTTATGGTGCAGGTAAGCTGTGAAAGAAACCTATATTTAGACAGTTAAAACGTAAGCAAGCGCACACTCTTAATGAGAATCTAATTGTTTTTGTATAAAAGCCCCTTTTAGCGGCCTGAGACGCCAGCTTGCAAATGCACAAACTGATCTGGGGTATGGATTAAAGAAGCGAACCTAGGACGCAACAGGCCAATCAAAAACCGCTACGCTCTCAACATGAGCAGTCTGGGGGAACATGTTGACTACCCCAGCAGAACTGCAAATATAGCCCGCATCATGTACCAAAATCTGCGCATCTCGAGCTAAAGTGGCCGGATTACAGCTCACATAAACGATTCGTTTAGGAGGGTTCCACGCGCCTCTCGGGCTTTGTAGGTTGGAGTCATCTTTAACACTTTTCAACTGACTAATTTGTGCCAAAGCCTTGACCAGGGCCATGCAGCCTTCCCGAGGCGGATCAATCAACCATTTATCAAAGGCTCCATCAGCCCAAAGCACCTCTGGAGTCATCTCAAAGAGATTTCTCACAACAAAGCGCGTCGGACTAAGAGGCTCCAGCGAGACGCCTGCACCTGCGCTCAAAGGAGTGGTGCGCCTTTGTTGGTTGTAGACATAATTCTCTTGAGCTCGGGCCACCAATATCTCACTGCCCTCTACACCAAGCACCTCGCAGGCGAGTGTGGCAAGAGGCAACGTAAAGTTACCTAGTCCACAAAACCAATCAACCACTCTCTCACCGCTTTTGAGCTGAAGATACTTAATTGCTTTAGAGACTAAAACCTCATTGATATGCGGGTTGACCTGCGTAAAGTCTGAGGGTCGGTAAGGCATTCTTACGCCAAACTCTTCAATGCTGTAAGCCAATTTGGACGGCTCATTTTCTTGCATGAGGTGTAGAGAGTCGGTACCACTGGGTTGAAGCCACCACTGGACATTGTGCTGGTCAGCAAAAATTTTTAAAAGCTCAATATC
>DAIUEA010000199.1:3622-4300 GCA_036845365.1 Limnohabitans sp.
TATCAGGACTCTCAAGCGGCTCGAGGTGGCGCAAAACCAATGCTGTGACTTCGTCGGCGCAGGCAACTTCAATTTGCGGGCAACTCTCCCGCACTTGCAAAGAGCTGATCAAATCCCTGAGAGGCAAAAGCATGTCACTCACATGCTTAGGCAATATTGAACAAGAATGTATGTCAGCTACGTAGCGGCTTTGCCGCTCATGAAATCCAACCAAAGCATGCTCTCGGGCCTTCACATAACGAACCGATAAACGAGCCCTATACCGGTACCCCCACTGGGGACCTTGGACAGCTCGCGTTATCTCTAAAGGCTTGACTTTGCCAATATGCCATAAATTATCTTCAAGCACTCGCTGTTTAATCGCGATTTGAGCACTTCCGTGCAAGTGCTGCATCTTGCACCCCCCGCAATTTGTTCTCTTGAGTCCAAAATAATCGCACTCAGGTTTGACGCGTTGGGATGACTCTTTTAGGACTTGAACGCATACGCCCTCTTCAAATTTTGGTTTTCGAATATTTATCTGTGCCTTAACGGTCTCAAAGGGCAGAGCACCCTCAATGAATATGACTTTACCGTCCTCTCTTCTACTAACCCCTCGCCCCTCAAGATCCAAAGACTCGATGAAGTAGGTTGGTGCACTTGCGTAAAAAGCAGGGTCCAAAGAGTCCCCCTCTTTGG
>DAIUEA010000200.1:0-4291 GCA_036845365.1 Limnohabitans sp.
CTCTTTTATCAAACATTCAAAGTTTTCGTGAAATAAGTCTCCTACCTAGGATCTTAAGGTCGGTGCACCAAATAGATACCTCACGACATTTGTTGGGCTCCAAGATCAAGGTTCCTTTTGCTGTAGCGCCAACGGGTGCGCTTGGGTTTGGACGACACGGTGCAGACCTAAGCCTTGCCAGAGCAGCTGCAGCTCAAGGTACCATCTACACCCTGTCAAGTTCAGCAACCACGTCCATTGAGCAAATAGCAAATCACGCGCCGGGCGGTAGGCACTGGTTCCAAGCCTACATACTCAAGAACAAAGACTTCTTTTATACATTAATTGATAGAGCGTACGCTGCAGATTTCGAAGGTTTGATGATTACGGTGGACCTGCCTGTTGGGGGGAAAAGGGAGCGTGATAACAAAAATAGATTTTCTATCCCGTTCAAACTGAGTCCAAGTGTGGCTTTGGACTTTCTTTCTAAACCGGCCTATCTCAGCGCCCTTTTATCAAACGGAATGCCTGTGCTTGAGAACATGGTGGGCCTAGAGGGAGAGGCAAGAAGTATGAACCATATCGTCTCCTCCGTTGGGCGTAACTATGATGCGTCCTTTAACTGGGATGACTTAAAAAGAGTAAGGGACTATTGGAGCCGAAAACTTATCGTCAAAGGTGTGCTTCACCCAAGCGATGCGCTCAGACTTATCGAGCTTGGAGTCGATGCAGTGGTTGTCTCCAACCACGGAGGGCGTCAACTCGACACTGCAGTATCTACTCTGGCTGCACTCCCACACATTGTTAAAGCCGTCGACAAACGTATTCCCGTCTTAATGGACGGCGGCATTAGAAGAGGAAGCGATATCTTTAAAGCGCTCGCATTAGGGGCGGATGCAATATTAACAGGCAGAGCCACACTATACGGGGCGATAAGCGGGGGGGATGTAGGTGCATTGCACGCCATCAACATCCTCAAAGAGGAGTTGGTTCGTACCATGCAACTGTGCGGAGTGACTGAGCTTGCAGAAATATCAAAAGATTTTTTATTTTTAAAACAAGGACTTATATGAAGTGGCTGCGTTACTCGGTGGGTGGGGAGACTTTTCAGGGCTACCTCGATCAGAAGACTTTGCACGCCGTGAGTGCCTCGCCTTGGGGGGACTGGAAAGAGCTGGGCATAGAGCACGCATTGAACGAAGTCAAAATTGAAGTTCCCGTAATCCCTCCAACTTTTTACGCTGCAGGCTTGAATTATGTAAAACACATCATCGAAGTTGCCGCGTCAAGAGGCGAAAAACCTGTTATCCCTGCAGCTGCTGATATAGGCTACCGGGCTGTAAATGCTTTGATAGCGGACCAAGAGGAAGTGATTATTCCGGCAGATGCGGGCGAGAAAATTCACTACGAAGCGGAGCTGGTTGTGGTGATGGGTAAAAAGATTAAAAATGTAAGTGAGCAAGAGGCGCTCTCGGCAGTCTTTGGTTATACGATCGGCAACGATGTGAGTGAGCGAGATTGGCAAAAAACTGATCGTACCTTTTTTAGATCAAAAAACTCCGATACCTTTAAACCCATGGGGCCATGGATTGAGACGGACTTTGATATTGTGCAAGCAAAAACGCGTGTAAAGGTTAACGGTTTACAAACCATCGAATTTGATACGAAAGCCATGCTCTTTGACATATCTACTTTTATAAGTAGAACATCAAAGTACGTAACTTTTTATCCTGGTGACGTGATTTGGATGGGAACAGATGGGACATCACCAAATATAAAAGCAGGGGATAAAGTTGAGATCGAAATCACTGGCCTTGGAACTCTAACTAACACATTTAGTAAACTAGCAAATTGAGGGCACTGTTCAAATATCTCAGCAGGCCTACAATTTACAAGGCATGTTAGCTTGCTAAAATTAGACCTGCAATTCGATCCGCGCCCCATGCCTGTCGGAGCAATCAGACCTTCTGCTTTCATCGTGCGCAATACCAGCCGCACCATGTCACGGCTGATGCCGGGACAGGCTTCTTCAATTTCAGAATCAAGACAAATCTTTAAGCTAAATATTTTCTGAAAAGCGCAATCGTCCTATCCCAGGATAATTGGGCGGCGCCGGGGTTATACCGTGGGGTTGAATTGTTATGGAATCCGTGCAATGTATCTGGATAGATGAAAGCTTGGTAATCTACCTGAGCCTCCTTTAAAGCGCTCTCGTAAGCTGGCCACATCAAATTCATGTTTTCGTCTTTCTCAGCGTAATTAATAAGCATATGGGCTTTAATTTTAGGAACGCTGGCTGTTGCCGCAGCCGCCCCGTAATAGGGGGCACAAGCGAGAACCTCTGCGCCCATCTCGGCTGCTAAATAATTCGTAGTGCTCCCTCCCCAGCAAAATCCAGTGATCCCTAATTTAGCGTTGGATGAGGGCAAGGATTTTAAATATCTTGCGCTATTGAGCATATCAGCGCGAAGCTTTTGTTGGTCTAGACTGGCTTGTAAGAGTCGACCTTCATCATCATTTCCGGGGTAGCCACCTAACGGGAAAAGTCCATCAGGCGCTAGCGCCATAAACCCCTCAACTGCCGCGCGCCTGGCAACATCTTCGATGTAGGGATTTAACCCACGATTTTCGTGGATGATCAATACAACCGGGAAAGGACCATTTCCACTTGGTTGAACTAAATACCCGCGCATCTGGCCCGAGTTTCCACCGGGTGAGGGATAAGTGATGTACTTTGCCTTGATCCGAGGGTCAGTAAATGAAATAGTTTGAGCCTGCACATACCGGGGCATAAGAGCTTGGGCCATCAAAAGTCCTCCCGCAACCAAGGTGCTGGATCGGAGCAGAAACTCTCTTTTATTCATTGTTCCGTGACAGTATTCATCATATAGGTCATAGACCCTTTGATCGATTTGTATTTGATCAATCTTTGTTGGATGGTCCGGAGTTGATGTGAGTTTTAAGTGGTCCATGATGAATTCCTTTTTAGTGGCATTGATTGGGCAAATATCAATTGGAGGGGTGCTTTGACTTAAGCTTATAGGAGCTTACGACTGCAATCAAACTTGGGACCAGCACCAAGCCCCAAATGAAGAATTCAATATGACCCTTTACCCAGGGCACGTTGCCGAGCGCGTAGCCCACGCTGATGACTCCAAAAACCCATATCAGTGCGCCCAATACGTTATAGACGGCAAAGTTAAAAAAGGTCATCTGCCCCATTCCGGCAACAAAGGGCGCAAACGTTCTTATAAAAGGCACAAAACGTGCAATCACAATGGCGCTTGATCCGTAAGTATTATAAAAGTCTTGTGTTTTTTTTAGCTCTTTGTCCCCAAACCACTTTGATTGCGCGCGCAGCATTGTTTTACCAATTTTGGAGCCCATCCAATAATTGAACTGTCCTCCAACTGCTGCTGCAACACTTAACAACACGCAACACAAAGTCCAGTCAATGAGACCCACTGCACAGAGCCCGCCGACCACAAATAGCAAAGAATCCCCTGGCAAAAGGGGAGTTAAAACGACACCGGCCTCACAAAAAATAATCAAAAATAAAAGCAAATAAATCCAGTAGTCATATAACTTGACAAAATCCTCAATATATCGGTCTACATGGAGAACAAAATCAATTAAGTGTGCAACATATTCCATTTGTTTAATTTCCCAATTTACAGTCTGCATTTTGATAGACTTATCTTGGTGGTGCTTAAAAACACAACAAAATACATCAAAATGCGCTGAAAAAACAATCGGTACACTGTACCTTAAAATACTCCACTGTGAACCCCAGTATCCAACCTAAACGCCCCATCCTCGAACTCCCCGATGAGTTGATCAGCCAAATTGCGGCGGGCGAGGTTGTGGAGCGCCCATCCTCTGTGGTTCGAGAGCTTGTGGATAACGCATTGGACGCGGGCTCCACTCAAATTACGGTTCGCTTGGTGGGCGGGGGCATTCGCTCAATTAGCGTAGAAGATGATGGGGTGGGGATCGAAGAGGAGGATTTACCCAAAGCTGTAAAACGCCACGCCACCAGCAAAATAGATTCTTTAACTGATTTGGAACGAGTCTCGACCATGGGCTTTCGGGGAGAGGCACTTGCCGCAGTAGCTTCGGTCTCGGAATTAACGATCTTATCTAAAACAAGCTCGCTTGAGCACGCAATCGAACTAGACGCAAGGACGGGTGAGCTCAGGCCAGCGTCACGAGGGGTGGGGACAACCGTAGCTGTTAAGGAGCTGTTCTTTAGCACCCCCGCACGCCGCAAATTCCTCAAAAGCGAGAGCACTGAATTCGCCCACTGTGTAGA
>DAIUEA010000201.1:0-4275 GCA_036845365.1 Limnohabitans sp.
ACTCCGTTCATCTCTTGCAGATCTGATTGCCCGTACCAGTCTGATGCTCGGCAGGCGATCCGAAAATTGGGCATTCCCAGTTTCCTTAGCTGGGTCTTGACGTCAAAGAGGATGGATTGAGCTGTTGCGCTCGCACGGACTTCATCCAATCCATCGAGGAACAGGCATTTGTCTTTCCAGGCCTCATCAATATCGCTGTAAACGAACTCAGCAATCGTCAAATGCAGGCCATTGACAGCTTGCGCCTCGGATTTGAAGGCCTCACTTTTCCCCGCACCAGGTTCTCCCAGCAAAACCCATGCTGGGACTGATCGCAGCGATTCCAAGCTCACCGCTTCGGTGTCGGGTCCACCGTCGGGCAATTGGGAGAGCTGTTTGACGCTACGGGGTACAAAGACCATTTGCTACATCCAGATTTCAATCGGTTGCAACAGGAAGTCGGAAATGGCAACGCCACCAGCGCCCACGACCATCGAGGTGACATTTTTGAACTTATCAGCAAAGACTTGTAGGCCTTTGGGGGTAGCGTAGCCATCTCCGCTCTTGACTTCGATGGCGAGCAATTTTTCGCCATAACTCAGCACAAAATCCACCTCACTGGGACTGTCTCGCCAGTAGTACAAGCTGGAGTTTTCAGGCTTGTTGTTGATTAGATGCGTACCAACGACGCTTTCAACAAGGCGTCCCCAATACGTACGGTCGCTTTTCGCCTGTTCGAACGTGTAATTTGCCTGTGCTGAGATCAGGGCTGTGTTGTGGGCGTTGAATTTGGGAGGGGATGCACGTCGGCGCAATTCTTGCCCCGCATATTTCTGCAGACCAGACAGTAAGCTAGCCTGTGATAGTAAATCTAGGTAATGGGCCAGAGTGACCGTGTTGCCTGCGTCCTGGAGTTGGCCAAGCAATTTCGTGAGGGAAACCATTTGACCAGAATAGGCGCCGCAGCCCAGCTCAAACAGATTCTTCAGGAGCGCAGGCTTTTCAACCCTTGTCATTTGAAGGATGTCGCTCTCGATGTTGGGCTTGATCAGAGCGTCACGGACGTACTGTCTCCACCGGGTTTCATTGCGTATCAAACTGGCTGCACCCGGGTAGCCACCAAAATAGATGTACTCGTCCAGTGAAAAGTCGAAGGCCTCCTGCATCTCTATGTACGACCAGTGCGACATGCGGATGGGCTCATAGCGTCCAGCCAGGCTTTCGCTTAGGCCTTTATGCATCAGCCATGGTGATGAGCCTAAAAGCACAACGTGCAAGGGAACATGTTCAAATCTGTCTGCGTCCCAAAGCCCCTTGACAGTCTCTGACCATCTTGGAATTTTCTGAATCTCATCGATAGCCAGCACATGGCATTTACCTGGGGGCAGCGACCAAGCTTTGGCGCGAGCTTGTGTCCACTTGTCTACGATCCATTTCTCAGTTGCTTTTGCCCCTGGCTCTACTTGGATGGTGCTGGTCGCATCACTGAATGAGTCGACGGCCAAAGTGGTTGACTGATCCGCTGCTTCAAAAGTAGAAGGCAGCCCTGCTAGAGCTTGGCGTACCATGGTTGACTTGCCAATTTGACGCGGTCCGGCTACAACAATCATGAACTTGGGGGGCTCATTTAGTCGAGCTTTAAGCGTCTTAAATTGAGGGCGATTGTATGACATTTGTATTCTACTGAGTAAATTTACTCAATAGTGTACAATTTTTCCTTATCCATTGCAACTACAAGTTGTCAGGAGGGTTGATGACGAGACTAAAAGTTACCTGTTACAGGTGCAAGGCTGTAAGAACTTGGGAGGAGCATATTTCAAGTTATTCCTCCGTTCTTACTGCTGCAGGAGGAAAGTTCGGCAGAAGATTTCAATGCCAGTCTTGAGTTCATGGGCAAGGTGGTTGAAAATTTGTTGTACGGCGAATCTGCCCACGCAGCCAATCCTGGGGTATTTTCATACAAGGTCGTCAAGGCAGAACCGCAGATTCCTGTTGTGATGCTGCTTACCTTTTATGTTGGATCAAAGCTTGCACTTCTATTTAAGGACTGACAACTGACAAAACGATTTGTATGCGCTCCTGTGCAACGCAGTCGAAGTTACTGCACTGCAATACGCTGGGGGGGGCGATAGGCAAGCAAGGTGATGGCTTAGCATTATTAAAATTTACATGCGGACTGTGTGTGAAAACTTGGTTGAATTTTTGATTAAAAATTAAGTCAAAAACCGAATTTGAGAGGTCACTCACTGCTGTGCACGTACCGGTAAACAAAAAGTAAGCCCCGTGGGTGTGGACTTGAACCAGAGTCCACAGCCCGCAGCCCGCAGCCCACCACGCAATTAAAAAGCCAACTGGTAAAAAGCCAACTGGTTCGTCAATTGCTTTTTTTACGGTGCTCCCAGCATGTGGGCACTTCTACACTTGCAAGTCCCTTTACCAGTTCATCACTGTGAGCAAAGAGAAGCTTCACTGCATGAGTTCGACCCATGGTTGGGTAGGCAAGCGTTGAATACAAACTGTGACCCGCCGAACAAGTGCCCTATAGGGCATTACCTAGCAGGGCGACTGGGTTTAGCGAATCAGTGTAAATCATCCTAAACTAAGGCGATCTCTAGCCTAGCCGGGTTGATCATCTCCTTGAGCTCCTTACCTTGAGCTCCCTATACAAAGGGCTAGTACCTAGGTTATCTCGGCCGTTATGGAGTTTTAGGTGGCTAAAATAAACTAATTATCATTAGTTTTTAAATACTCATAAATCCTCGCCAAACTGTTGGAGTAAGTGTGTACTCAACCTAGCTGGGATTTTGGCAGAGCTTATTTTCTGAATCAATTACTTATTGGAGAGTTGGTATGACACGTAGACAATTTATAGCGGCTACCTCTTTGGCCGCGCTTGGCTCGGGTGCGACACAAGCACTCGCTCAAACTGCTGCATTGCCTGATGTGCATTGGCGTATCCCCTCGAGTTATCCAAAAACTCTTTTTACCATTTATGGGGCAATGGAGCAAATGGTTAAAAGAGTGGGGGAGCTAACAGGGGGCAAATTTACTATCTCATTGCACGCCGCGGGAGAGCTTATGCCGGCTCTTCAAGTCGTTGACGCGGTCCAAGGCGGTACGGTCGAGGCAGCGCACTCGGCCAGTTATTTCTTTATCGGCAAAGACCCCGCCTTTGGCTTTGCTACAGCTTTGCCTTTTGGTCTTAACTCGAGGGGGCAAAACGCTTGGATTTACGAGGGGGGAGGGGAGAAATTACTCGCCGATTTCTACGACTCTTATGGAATGGTTCATTTGCCTGTTGGAAATACGGGCACTCAAATGGCGGGCTGGTACAGGAAAGAGATTAAAACCGTTGAGGACTTGAAGGGACTTAAATTTAGAGTGGGAGGACTTGCTGGGATGGTATTGTCTAAGCTTGGTGTCATACCCCAGCAACTCGCTGCAGGGGATGTTTACCCGGCCTTGGAGAAGGGCACCATCGATGCCGCGGAGTTTGTTGGGCCAGCCGATGATGAGCGCCTTGGGCTTTACAAGGTTGCAAAATATTACTACTACCCCGGATGGTGGGAGGGTACTGCTCACCTATCGCTATTTATCAACAAAACTGCGTGGGCCAATTTGCCCCCCGTTTATCAATCTGTGCTTCGTATTGCTGCTATGGAGGCGACAGAGTGGTCAATGGCCAAATACGATGTATCAAATCCATCTGCACTAAGAAGACTGGTTGCAAACGGCGCCCAACTCAAAGCATTTCCAAAGGCAGTGACCCAGGCCTCATTTAGCGCTGCTGAGGAGCTCTACTCGGAGTTATCGGCCAAGAGCCCAGCATTTAAGAAAATTTACACTGAGTGGGTTAAATTCAGAAATGAGCAAGTTATGTGGCAGCAATTTTGCGATTTGCCGTTTGATAACTTAATGGTGAACTTACTCAAAGTGAAATAAAAACGGGCAACCTTTCACAAAAAAAACTTTTTAATCTGCACATGTAGTGTGGGAGCTCAAATTTATGGATACCTCAAAGCGAGTCAAAGGCCAAGTGATTATCGTCACAGGTGCGGGAGGAGGGATTGGGGAGGGTATTGCGAAAAGAATGGCTGAGGAGGGGGCTTTAGTTGTCGTGAACGACATACTGGAGGCACCTGCTAGGAGAGTCAGCGGGGAGATCAACTCAAGCGGTGGTCGCTCGATTCATGTAGCCGCTGATGTGACCCAAGCAAAAGACTTCAAATCCCTTGTAGACCAGAGTATTGAAGAATTCAAGGACATAAGTGTGATGGTCAACAATGCGGGCTGGAC
>DAIUEA010000202.1:0-627 GCA_036845365.1 Limnohabitans sp.
GTATAAGCGTTATGGGGGGTGAGCAAGCGGCCTCAGTCTTAGCTACGGTCAAAAAAGACGGTCTTCAAAAGGTTGGACAAACTCTTAGCGCTGAGCAAGAGGAGGAGTTCAAAAAACCCATCAGAAGTCAATACGAACTTCAAGGTCACCCCTATTATGCAAGTGCAAGACTTTGGGATGACGGGGTGATTGACCCTTGTCAAACGCGCAGCGTTCTTGGGCTTTCGCTGAGCGCTTGTTTAAACGCGCCTATCAAGCCGACTCGGTTTGGTCTCTTTAGGATGTGATCCCCCATGTTTAAAAAAATACTGATCGCAAATAGGGGAGAAATCGCATGTCGAATCATGAAGACAGCGAGAAAAATGGGAATAAAAACAGTAGCGGTGTATTCTGAAGCTGATTCAAAAGCTCGCCATGTCATGATGGCCGATGAGGCCTATTGCATTGGTCCTGCCCCAGCACAGGACTCTTACCTAGTGATCGACAAAATCATTGATGCTGCAAAAAGATCAGGAGCCCAGGCGGTACATCCAGGCTACGGTTTTTTGTCAGAAAACGATTTGTTTGCCACTCAGTGCACTGAGGCTGGTCTTGTTTTTATAGGTCCCAGTGCTGAAGCCATAAGGT
>DAIUEA010000202.1:637-4256 GCA_036845365.1 Limnohabitans sp.
AAATCACAAGCTAAGTCGTTGATGCAAAAGGCCGGCGTCTCACTCACGCCCGGATACCACGGGCTTGAGCAGTCAGCTTCATTTTTGGCCAAAGAGGCCGCCCAGATTGGGTTCCCAGTTTTAATCAAAGCAAGCGCAGGTGGTGGTGGCAAGGGCATTCGCCGTGTGGACCGAGCTGAGGAGTTTGAGTCTGCCCTGGAGTCTTGCCAAAGAGAGGCCAAAAATGCATTTGGCAACGCACAAGTTTTGGTTGAAAAATACATTGTTGAGCCCAGGCACATAGAAGTTCAAGTCTTTGGTGACAAATACGGTAATTTTGTTTACCTCTTTGAGCGCGATTGCTCGGTGCAGCGCAGGCACCAAAAGGTATTGGAGGAGGCACCCGCCCCGGGATTGGATCACCAAACTCGGGACCGATTGGGACGATCAGCGATTGAGGCGGCCAAGTCGGTCAATTATTTAGGGGCTGGTACGGTTGAGTTTATAGTTTCTCAAAGTGGTGAGTTCTACTTCATGGAGATGAACACCCGGTTACAAGTTGAGCACCCTGTCACGGAGATGATCACAGGACTGGATTTGGTGGAGTGGCAAATTAGAATAGCCGATGGTGAGGCTTTACCCTTAGAGCAAAAGAGTCTTTTGATCCAAGGCCACTCTATTGAGGCTCGTATTTACGCAGAAGATCCCTCCACTGGGTTCTTACCCTCGACGGGTCCTTTGTTAAAGATGATAACCCCCGAGGAGTCAATACACGTCAGAATCGATACGGGGGTGGGCACAGGAGATGTTGTCTCTCCTTACTACGATCCTATGATTGCAAAACTGATTGTGTGGGACGAGGACAGGACGCGAGCGATTGCGCAAATGCAACAAGCTTTGTCCCTGTTTCACGTACTCGGCGTGTCAAACAATATTCGGTTTTTAAGTAATATTCTTAGCAGCAAGTCTTTTACGAATGCTCAAATCTCGACCAATTTAATCCAGCACGAGGAGGCCAATTTATTTGAAAAAGCCAATGAACCGTCGCATTACTTTTTGGCTCTTGCCGCTGTATTGGAATGGTCTTTGTTGCCTGAGTCTGCGACGCTCGTTGGATTACAAAAAGGGTGGAGACTCAACTCATCTGCCCAAATGAGTTTTACTCTCAAAGGCAAAGAGTGGCTCAAATCAGTTCGCCTAACACTTAATGATGTTGGAATCCCTTCGTTCTTTGAAGTCGTAGGTGAGGGATCAGGGCACTCCATCTCTGAGCTTAAGAGGAGATTAGATGGGTTAAGTGTTGAGGTCGACGGCGTTTGGATGGGCGCACACGCACTTTCTCATAAAAACACCAGATATTTAGCCAATGATCAGGGTCGATGGAGCTACAGCTTGGTCACTTTGGCCGATCAAATAGAGTTAAAGGACTCTCACTCGGGTGAGCTCAGGGCACCCATGCCGGGCAAAGTTATCGTAGTCAACATCACACAAGGGCAGTTGGTAAAAAAAGGTGATGTGTTGATGGTGATGGAGGCGATGAAAATGGAGCATGCAATTACAGCCCCTAGAGACGGGGTGATTAAGTCGTGTTTTTGCAAGGTGGGAGACCAAATTCCAGAAAGCACGGATCTAATCGCGTTTGAATGAGGGATAGTTTTGACAGTGCCCCCATCTCATCAATATAGGCAGCTAGGACTCTTATCTTTTTGCAAGAATTGCACGCCCAACTCTTGAACCATTGGGTTTGTGAATAGCTGTGGAGATAAAGTCTCCGATATCTACCACTTCTTGTAAGCTAATTCCTGTATGTATGCCTAAACCCTCTAACAAGTAAAGCACATCCTCAGTTGCTACATTACCAGTTGCTCCTCGAGCGTAGGGGCAACCGCCAAGACCCGCAACCGAGGAGTGAAAAATTGCTACCCCTGTTTGAAGGGCTGCAAAAATATTAGCTAAAGATTGGCCGTAAGTATCATGGAAATGACCCGAGAACATGGAGGGTTGTGCAAATGAGAAAATACTCTCAAACACTTCTTGTACTTGGGCTGCAGTGCCCACTCCAATGGTATCGGCTATGTCGATTTCATCGCATCCGAGGTCCATCATTTGTTTGACCACTTGAACAACTTCTTTGCTAGAGACAGGGCCTTGGTAAGGGCACCCAAGTGCACATGAGATGCTTCCCCTGAGCCTTAAGCCGTCTCGCTTGGCGGCTTGAGCGACGGGGATATAGCGTTGTATAGATTCTTCAATAGAGCAATTGATATTTTTTTGAGCAAAAGCCTGGGTTGCAGCTGTAAAAATAACAACTTCACTTGAGTGGCTTTTTAGGGCGCGGTCGTAGCCCTGCATGTTGGGAGTTAGGGCTGAGTAGACAGTGCCAGCCCTACGTTCGATACGCTGCATGAGGTCTTCGCTATTGGCCATTTGAGGTGTCCACTTTGGTGAGACAAAGGCTGCAGCCTCTATGTTTTGAAATCCAGCTTTTGAGAGCCTGTTGACCAAATCAATCTTAACTTCAAGGGGAACTGGTTCTTTCTCATTTTGTAATCCGTCTCTGGGACCGACCTCAACAATCTTGACTGATTTGGGTAAATTAAAAGATTTCATTGGAATTACTTTGTTTTCTCTAAAAAGGTTTTCATCCGTGCTTGCGCCTCAGTGCTGGTTCTAATCTCAGCGATGCGAGCGATGGTCTCATCTATGAGTTCATCCGATAATTCTAACGGGGCGATGTCCTGAATTAATTGCTTACATTTGGTGAGAGCTTGGGGGGCGTTGTTTAAGATGCTGTTGCACAGTTCAAGAACTTTTGCCTCAACCATTTCAGGTGTGCTTAGCTCGTGAACGAAACCTAGTTCATACGCTTTTTGGGCTGTAAAGGTCTCAGCCGTTAGGAAGAACCTTCTGCAGGCTTGTTCCCCAAGGGCTTTGATGACGTAGGGAGAGATGGTGGCGGGTAGCAACCCAAGTTTTGCCTCTGAGATACAAAACCGAACATTGCTGGAGGCGACCAAGATGTCGCACACTGCAGCAAGTCCGACCCCGCCTGCGTACACGTCTCCCTCAATCTTTGCAATAACTGGTTTGGAGCATTTGTATATCGTGTTGAGCATTTTCGCAAGCCGGCTGGAGTCTTTTACGTTTTCCTCATAAGTGAAAGAGACCATGCTTTTCATCCAATTTAGATCCGCACCCGCGCAAAAACTCTTACCCTTGCCTTGCAAAACAATCACTCTACATTTTTCGCTATTGTTCAGATGCTCAAAGACATCGGTTAGTTCTTGTAGTAACTCTTCATTAAAGGCGTTCCTGACCTCTGGTCTGTTTAACGTAACCCTAGAAATCACGTCGATTTCTACGAGCAAATGAGTGTGTGTTTTGGGTGAGGTCATAAAGTGGCTGTGGATTAGTCTGTTGACAATTTGTGGAAAAATTCCATTGACTGGCTTGTTTATTTTAACAATATCATCTTTTATGCATCGAAGGATCTTATTTAATTAATTATTTGGTATTCATATCAAGAGATTCTTGTCTTGTTCGGAAGTTGAATAATAATGATTCTCATTTATAATAAGTTCTTAAATACTGCTATTTCATTAAATAAACTCAAAATCTCATTTGTATGCTTACCTTAGAC
>DAIUEA010000203.1:0-4239 GCA_036845365.1 Limnohabitans sp.
ACCTCGCGCGGTGCGAGGCGGCGACACGCCCGACCTGGCTGCTGATTAGTTTTAACTGTCTGCTGTGAAAGCTACCTCCTAGCTCCGTGGCTGTTTGGCCACTTCCAAACCAACTCAACTCCGCAATAGTTGCCTCATCCCCTGCCATTGCAAGGGCCGTGTTCAGACCACTTGCGGTGGCGCTTGAGTGAAACACGACGTCACAGTTATCTGGGGCGGCACTGGGCAGACAAAAGTGCATTCCTAACTCTAAAGCTATTGCACGGCGCCCAGGATTGGTGTCGACCAAGTGGACTGTGGCTCCGGGTAATTCGGCGCACAAGTAACCGGTCAGTAAACCCACCACCCCGCCCCCGACGATACCAATTTTGTCTGCTGGCCCCGGTTGTGCGTTCCAAAGGCCGTTGAGCGCCGTCTCCATGTTGGCGGCAAGCAATGCTCGCGCAGCAGGAATGTCGCCAATTTGAAAGAGCGCCGAGTTGGGTAGGTGAGAGAAGGATTGATGCGGGGATAGGCTGAAGACTTTTTTACCTAACAAAGACGAGGGCCCCTCCTCTACGATACCCACACTTGCGTAACCGTACTTAACCGGAAAGGGCAAGGCGCCGCCCATAAACGGGGCCCGCATGCGCTCAAAGTCCTCTTTGGGGACGCGTCCAGAGGCGATCAAGGACTCTGTGCCTCGGCTAATTCCACTAAATAACGTTCTTACTAAACAAAAGTTATCAGGCAATTCTCCCAATACCTCTTCACGAATTTGTGCCTCATGAGCAGAGGTATACCAAAGAGCGTGTGAGGTCGTCATAAGTTTTAAGTAATTTCTAGCGTGAATGATAAATAAATTTTTTAAATTAAAGAAGATTAAAAAATGACCCTTTGTTCGGCGCAGCTAAAACAAGTGAAGACCACAACAAACCAAACCATACAAATTAAGGGTAATATCATCTTCAAATAAAAGATTTGTGTCCAATATACTGATGGCTATTCTAGTTATTATTAATGTGGTTCGTATTTAACTCTTGCTAACACGTTTTTCTTTTACACCTGCTTTAGCTTTAGCATCTGCTTTAGCTTCTACTTTAGCGTTCCCCTCAGCCCCTATCCCCTTGAAAGCCATGTTCATTCGTAGAGTATTGATTTTTAGCTTGATTTTGATCACGATGCTGTATCTATCAGCACTCGTCAGCGTGGCCTTGGTTGGTGGGGGTCTTAGTTGGGCGGGGGTACTGGGGTGTTTGATGTATGTTGCACTCACACCTTGGTTGGCGCTGGGATTTTGGAGTTGCGTAATAGGTATGCTTTTGTTGCGGTTTTATAAAGATCCTCTTTTACAAGTCATGCCAAAAGAGCTTGCAAAAACGGCGCAGTCTGAGATTGATGCGCCGCTTTGGAGTTCCACCGCTTTGCTACTTTGCGTTCGAGATGAGGAGTTGACCCCAATCATCCATAGCTTATGCGCCGTGCTTGATGATTTGGTGAGAACACCTCACTGCGGGCATTTTCACATGTACATCTTAAGTGACTCAACTCAAGCACAAAAAATAGCCCATGAGGCGTCGGCTTTTGAGGATCTAAAGCTCAAGTACTCTAAGCATCTACAAATCACTTACCGCCTGAGGACTGAGCACTCTGGATTCAAGGCGGGTAATGTGATGGACTTTTGTCGTCGCTTTGGGGACAAACATGACTTTGCGTTGACTTTGGACGCGGACAGTTATATGTCCCCCAAGGCCATCATTCGTTTGGTACGGATGATGCAATCAGACTCGAAGCTTGGCATCTTACAAGGCCTCGTCATCGCAATGCCCACCTTAAACGCCTTTACCCGTTTATTTCAATTTGGCATGCGTTTGGGGATGCGTGCATGGACGCTTGGAAACGCGTGGTGGCAGGGAGACTGTGGGCCTTATTGGGGCCATAACGCAGTCTTTCGAATAGCTCCCTTTACCGAGTTTTGCGATCTCCCTCTGCTTAGCCCAAGTGCTCGCAGATCAAGGCATATTTTGAGCCACGATCAGGTTGAAGCGGTGCTTATGCGCCGTGCGGGTTTTGATGTTCGGGTGTTGCCGTTCGAGGATGAAAGTTGGGAGCAAAATCCGCCTAATTTACCGGAATTTATTCGCCGTGATCTGCGTTGGTGCGAAGGTAATTTGCAGTACGGTAGTTTATTATTTTTGCCCAACTTACGCTGGGTTAGCAGAGTACAGTTGTTGCTTGCAATGCTGATGTTTACGGGAGCTCCGGGGTGGATTGGCTTGATAGGTTTGGGGACGCTGGTGTGTGCCTTCCCAGAGTTAGCAAACTCGATTAATGGTGCTGAGTTGATGCACCTATTTTGGGTGACACTGGTGATGTTTTATGTTCCTAAGTTGGTGAGTGCACTGGAGATCATCTTAGACTCCAAACAGCGTGCAGATTTCGGAGGTCTGTTTCGCTTTACAGGTAGTTTTTTATTAGAAACATGTTTTTCTTTGCTGTTGAGTCCAATCATGTGGTTGAGTCAAACACTTTTTATGGCGAAGCTACTCTTTGGGATGTCAAAGGGATGGGCGACTCAGGCGCGTGAGGGGCAACAAATATCCTTTGCTGCGGCAGCGGCACAATTTTGGCCTCATACATTATTGGGTGCATTGTGTATAGGCGCCATAGCATGGAATCAGCCTGGGATGATTTTCTTTGCGCTTTTTTATACACTGGGCTTGCTCGTGTCTATTCCTTTGACGGTGTTTTTGTCTACCCCAGAGCTGGGTCTGTGGATGCATAAAGTTGGCATTGCAAGGTTACCGGAGGAGACCACTCCCCCTGCAGAGCTTTTAGCTCTTGGTCTGGCTGCCTGCGTCATACCCCCCCGTCAAGTCCTGCCTTCTCAAAATCCGTCATGAGAGATTTCGTACGGCTTTACGGTCAGCTACTAAAACTTCTTTTAGTTTCTTACCCTGTTGCTTGGTGGTTGATTCCGGCTAACTTAGCGATGGTTTTAGCGCTCTTTGCGGAGCCTATATTGTTTGGCCGCATCGTTGATGCGCTGACTCAAATCGGTCAACACAGCATGGCCAGTGGCTGGGTATTGGTGGCGCCCTTTTTAGTGGCATGGGTTGGCTTGGGTGTTTTTGAGATCATTTGCTCTTCATTTGTGGCCCTGCAAGCTGATCGGTTGGCTCATTTGCAACGTCAACGCCTTTTAACAGAGTCTTTTGAGCGAGTTTTGCATTTTTCTGCAGCCCAGTTTGAAGACTTACATACGGGTCGACTTATCAAAGTTATCACGCAAGGCGTTGATGCCTTGTGGGCTTTGTGGCTTGGATTTTTCCGAGATCACTTGAGTTCTTTCCTTGCACTCATTGTTTTGCTTCCCCTCACGTTTTATTTAAATTGGCGTTTAGCTGGGTTATTGGTTGGTTTATGCATCGTCTTTGCTTATCTTTCCTATTTTGTTCTAAAAAATACCCAAGTACTTCAAAAAGAAGTTGAGCAATACCACTCCGCGATGGCGCAAAGACTCTCAGACACCTTAGGCAATATTTCTGTGGTGCAGAGTTTTGTGCGCGTGGATGAGGAGGTAAGGATTCTTAAAAATATCAGCTCTCAGCTGTTGGATGCACAACTGCCTGTTCTGTCTTGGTGGGCTTTCGTAAAGGTATTAACTCGCGTGAGTACAACTATTACGCTGGTGAGCATGATGGCTATGGGGGTATGGTTGTTTGTAAACAGTTTAACGACTGTGGGGGAGATCGTAACCTTTATCTCCATTGCCATGATGGTGGTTGGACGCTTGGAGCAAACGGTGCAATTTGTGATTGGTTTATCAAGGGACATCCCAAAGTTGAGGGATTTCACTCAACTCTCAAGCGTTGAGGGACAGATCAAGGATGCGGCGCACGCAAAAGTACTGGATAGAGCTCTTGGGCGAATTGAGTTTCAAGATGTGAGCTTTTCTTACGATGGTCAAAAAAACATCATCGATCGTTTGAGTTTTGTAATCGAGCCAGGCCAAAAAGTTGCCTTGGTTGGTTTGTCGGGTGCGGGTAAATCCACGATCTTAAAACTACTGCTGCGTGAGTATGATGTGGACGCTGGTTCAATTAGCATTGACGGGGTTGATATTCGGGAAATTCAACTGGATTCGTTGAGAAAGAACATTGGCGTTGTGTTTCAAGAGCCATTGCTCTTCAACAGAAGTATTGCGGAGAACCTACTCATTGGTAATCCGTTTGCAACTCAAGAGGGGGTCATTGCAGC
>DAIUEA010000204.1:0-4224 GCA_036845365.1 Limnohabitans sp.
GTATCATTGAGCTATTTTTAAGTGTTCTTTGAGCAAGTTGACGAACCGAATGCGTTTCTCGGGCTCATCAAAGATGAGTTCTAAAGAGACTTTGCCTGAGTCCCACTCTTTGAGTTTGCCAATCTTTTTACCTAAAGACTCGACCGCATATTGCCTGGAGGTTTCTTTTCTTTTACGTTCCTTACCTATTTGTAGTTTGGTGCGAGCGTCATTTATCTGGACTCTACCCACCTCCCCCTCAAGCAGGCGTTTGGCCATTTTGACGCCCTCTGCAATGCCTGCAACCTCCTCGAATTGAACCAGTTCATAAAGCGAGCTCAAACCAAAGGTGCTCGGCTCTTGTTGAATAACATCTAATGTTTCTTGACTGAGTTTTAGAACTGCCATTGTTTTACTTATGGCGGGTAGACTCATCCCAGTAGCTTCAGCAATCTCGGTCTCTGATTTATAAACGCCCTCCTTTAATAGAGTCTTCCAAGACATTGCGTTATCTAAGGTGCTTTGGGCCTCGCGCTCAGCATTTTCGCGGTAAGACATGGCATAAAGATCTCTGTCAGACAGATGATCGTGAACTAAGACCAGCATCTTTGGTAGTCCGAGTTGTTTGATGGCTCTTAATCTGTAGTGACCGGCTACTAAAACATATCGGCCCTCTTTAAGTGTTGCAATGCCGGGTTGCTCTTGCCCGTTGGCGGCAATTGATTTTGCCAGCTCAGCAACTCGTTGAGGCTTGTAAATTTGCCGAGCATTGTAGGGATTTATGTCGATTAGATTGACTGTTATTTCTTGTACCTTTGCGCCTCTGCTTGTCACGAACTCATCAATATTTAAATGTGTTTTTGTTGCGGGCTTTGCAACGGTTGGATTCTCTTGCCTGATAGGTGCATCAAGCACATGAACATTTGACTCCTCCTTATTGGGATGGATTGCTTGTTCTGCAATTTTTTGTCTGTCTTCAAAGCTAGGTGCAAGTTGTACCGCTTGCTTTGCTTTGGCACTCATATTTTTCTTGGATATCGCCATTATTTAGCTCCTTTCGATTTCTTGGGAACATTCAACCCGACAAGGGCCGCTACTTCTAAACCTACTTTTTCTACTTCCTTTGCCCCTGCAGAGGATCCGAAACCTTCTGCAAAAGTTCCAAAGAGTTGAGATTCAGGGAAAACGTTTCGCATGCCCAAGTTTGTTTCCAGAATCGGGATTAGTTTTTTGTTGTTGAGTTGCTCTAAACAAGTATCAAAGATGTTGCCGCGTCTAACCATATTCAACACGTAAGCGCCTTTTAGATCTGGACGATGTTTTTGCTGTGCCTCTCGTATCAGCTCCTCTGCCTTTTTTGAGGCCCAGATGTTATCCATGACCGGCACAACTGGAATCAAGCCCAAGTCTGACACGAGTAAGGATGCCCACGGCACCCTGCTCTCAATCGCTGGTGGACAGTCAATCAAAATAATATCGTGTTTTTCTACAATGGGGGTTAACTTACTCACAAATGAATCAGACAAAGCTGCCATAGAGAGAACGGTTGCAGGAAACGGGACCTCTGACTCCGCTTGAAGAGACCATAAGCTTGATGTTCCTTGTAAGTCCATATCCACCACGAATACTTTAAGCCCCCTACTCCCGTAAAAACCAGCCAATTGCATGGTCGTCATTGTTTTACCGCAGCCGCCCTTTTGATTGAAGACCGTTAGTATTTTTGCTGGCATAAATGGTTCCTGTTTTGACTTTCACATGTGAAAGTTGAAGTAATGACTAGAGGCAAAGCGAATAGATCCGAAGCCTTATTATAAATCTTTTATAAGTAAATAATAATTGAAACAGTTATTTTGACAAACTTTAAAACCTGACCTTTAATTGAATCTATAAGGCGAGTCTAGATCATTCATAGATTCCCCTTTAGTTGCTCTGTGCGCTTTCACATGTGAAATCAATCAACAGAGCCCTATAGTCGCCAACTTAAAAGCCTCCTATTCGTTTATAACATCCTAGAGGCTGTTTTTGAGCTTTCACATGTGAAAGCTTCTGTTCGACATTTACTGTTGTCCTGATTTATTGATTGGTAGGAGGCAATGGCTCTATCAGCGCAGCCTAGTTTTTTTATGAAACCATGAGGTATTAAATTAAAAAATACAATTTGTATTTGTAAAATAATATATCTATATAAAAATAAGCTAATTTTGTTTTTAAGCTAGTGAAATTTACATTTATATGTGCACGCGTTTGTAAGTACTAAAACAACAATTAAAAAAGAATATGTCTACTGAAAACTTTCACATGTGAAAGATATCTGCAAAAAGGGTGCGTTTAGGGAAGAACTTTTAAGCAGATTAAAAAAATGGTTGTTTTTGTGGGCTAATTCAAGGTTCTATCCTTTGGGGGAGTCATCGACCTGTCGCAGCTTGTAAAAGCCGTGGTCCTAAAAGGTACTGATGGGGTACGTGCTTGGCGATTGTGCAAAAAAGACGTTACGGATAGAACTTTCACATGTGAAAATCGACTTTTACCCACATTAGGGGAGGGTAAGTCTGTGAATAACAGGGCTTAAAAGTCTCAAAGCCCAGTGTCTGTGTGGGTTAAGACACATTGCCATCTTTTTGGGCAAACGCTTTTTCAGATTCAACAGCCATTCGTTTTTCCTCCGCCTGTACGTAAATAGAGGTGGTTGCGAGACTTACATGCCCTAGTATTTTCTGCAATACATCGGTTGGAAGTCCAAAGGCTACCATGGACGTGCCAAACGTGTGCCTGAGGTCATGAGCAGAGGCGGCCAACAGCTTATCCACCTCACTTTTGCTGTATCGATCATCTGTGGCCAGTTGTTTGAGGGAGTTGACAACCAGTGTACCCAGAGCACCTGGGTTGTAACCGGGTTTAAGTTTGTCCTTGGCGGACTGGGTGTTTAGTTTTTTGCGGGGATGGAGCAGGGGAGGGGATGCCCCTGCTTCTAAGGCATCTAAATCCGCCCAGTGAGCAATGAGCGCTTCATAGGTGGTTTTGGAGACGGGGACATCCCTCCATTTAGAGCGTTTACCAAGCACTTTTAAGATGTGAAGATCAGCATGCTGACTTTCGCGTAAGTTTGTTCTCAGAGCTCCTGCGGCCTCACTTCTTCTCAGCCCCGTCTCACCCATGAGCATGATCGCGGCTCTTGCCACACGCCACTGCTGGCTAAGTTGGGCCCGCTCGTGCAGGATTAAAACCGTTTTCTCCCAAAGCGATGAAGACAGGGCTTTGTCGATTTGCATGGGCAAGATCTGAATGTCTGTTTTGGGATCCTTTACACCGACCCATGGGTTGCCGCCCAAATAACGCATCTTTACCAACCACTCGAAAGCTGTACGGATGATTTGAACTGCAAACTTTTGGCTTTTTTCAGAAAGAGGCTCAGCAAAGGGCTTCCATTTTGGGCTAAAGCGCTTGGCTCTGGGCCCCACAAAGGAGGGTAGGGGGGTTTTTAAGAAGTCTTTGTAAGCCTCGCAGTCATGTACCAACATGCTCGAGAGGGCTGTTTGACGCACCAAGACGCACCAAAGCAATAGACGCTCGAGCTCCTTGCGGTAGGTTTTAAAGGTCAAAGGCTGATCCCTAAAACGAAGCAAATAGTCATGAATAGCCTGAAGATCGTCCTTCGCCTGAATAAAGCAGAAGTCTTTGGCGCGGTTGCGACCTAAGGCGCCGTTTAGGTAGGAGGGGACGCTGCCTATAAGTTCTAAGGGGAGAGGGCGATTAAGGAGCTCTGACTTGGGTGATTCATCGTGGACTAAGATCTGTGTTTGGGGATTGATTTGTGTGGTTTCACGGCTGTTGAGCCAATTCTCAACAGCGCGGGCTTTGAGTTTGCCTAGGCGGGGGAGGGTGCGGTGCCAGTTGGGACCTCTGAGCTCAATTAGTTTGACGACACTTATTAAAGATTTGCAACCCTCTGCAATCAATATCTTGGCTATTTGCGGCTTAAACCACTGGGAGACGGGGTCTGTGGGTTGGGGCTCTTTAGAGGTCTTTTGCTTGGAGAGCTCGTAAATGACCTTGAGAGCCCCCTCGGTCAGGCGTCCTCCAGAATGCGCTTTCCTGAGAGAGTCGGCAATATGGGGGTTGGCAACCATCGCCCTGATGACCAAGTCGTCCAGCATCTTCTTAAAGTGCTTCTCAAGGCCTTAGACGACTTGGGGGGAGACCTCGGAGTAGGAAAGGGACTCGATTTTGCTAACGGACACCCCTATC
>DAIUEA010000205.1:0-4217 GCA_036845365.1 Limnohabitans sp.
CTTTACGGCGTTATACCCGCACGACAAAGCATTGGTGCGGGCGTTTATTCGGATACTTTGCTTGTGATGGTTAATTTTTGAACGAAAATCAACTTGCGTTTTAAGTACATCAGTTACCCTTTGGGAAGTAGTTCAGGCTTGACTCCCTCTGGTAGGGGATAGCCGTCCACATTGAGTGACATACAAACAAACGTGTAATAACTCAAAGTGGCCATCAGATCGACTACGCCGCGTTCGCCGAAAAGACGACGAACTCCCTCAAAGCTCAGATCACTTACAGCTCGGTTTTGAATTAATTCACTACAAAAACGGTAAACCACATCTAAATCTTCTCTCAAATTAGCAGGGGGCATTGATTGAGAGGCTATGGCATTTATCAAATCAACAGGCACACCCTCTTGCACCGCAATCCGCTTATGTGCCCACCACACAAATTGTGCCGTCCAGTCTCGCGCAACTATCAAAATCGCTAATTCATTAAGAGCTGTAGGAAGCGATGAATTAAAGCGGGTGTGCGCACCAAACTCTTGAGCTAACTGTCCAACTTCTGGGCTGTATAACAAAACGTTATAAGGGCCTTGCATATTTGCGCGTTTGCCCCCCAAAACAGAACGGGTCATCTCCCTTTGTTGTGCACCCATCACCTCCCAAGTCAACGGCTTAAACCGGTTCCCACGTAGGGAAATTTTTGGTACGTCCTCGCCCTCTTCAGGCTGAGTATGGAGGCGTGAGTCCATCTGCCGCTTAAACGGGCCTATCGCCCTCAAGGGTGATGCGGTGAAGCACTCTTTTAAAACCATGATAGTCATTGATTGGGTTGTGCTGGGTGCAACGGTTATCCCAAAACGCCACTGTGTTTGGCTCCCAGCCCCAACGACAAGTCATCTCGGGCTTAATTTGGTGTTCAAACAAGAACGACAACAAAGATTTACTCTCCGCGTCTGTCAACCCCTCAATACCCGTAGTGTGAGCCACATTCACATAAAGAGCTTTACGACCCGTCTCCGGATGTGTTCTGATAATTGGATGTGAACAAGTGAAATCTTTGGGCGACGATTCCTTACCGTCCGATTTGATCCGGTCTTCGCGTGTTTTAGAGACATCCGCTTTTGCTGAAGAACTTATGCCCCTCAAGCCGCTCAGCATCCGTTGCATCGTGTCTGACAAAGCCTCAAAGGCGGCGTATTGGCAAGCAAACAATGTGTCCCCCCCGTAGGGCGGAATTTCTTTGGACAGCAGCATCGATCCCATAGGGGGACGCTCCAAGTATGTGGTGTCAGAGTGCCAAACACCGCCAAAGTTGGACCTCTCGTGCTCTAACTTCTTTACCTCTATGATTTCAGGGAAACTATCAAACCCCTTGACGAATGGGTACTCCACTGGCTTACCCATCGCCAAGGCAAAATTCATAAACTGCTGGGACGTAAGAGGCTGATTGCGAAGGAAAATAACGTTGTGATTCAAGAAAACATCTCGAACGTCTTTAATCAAATCAGCTGTTAGCTCCCGCGTTAAATCAACGCCCGTAATCTCCGCGCCAAGTGCCCCAGAAATTCTTCTTATTTTCATTTTCAACACTCGAATTTTTGGTTAATCTGCAGTTGCACCCGAGCTCTTCACAACAGCCGCCCAGGTCTTAATATCTGCGTGAAGCATCGCTTGAAAGTCTTGGGGTGTTGTCTCAAAAGGCTCTGCCCCGATAGCCGAAAATTTTTCAAGAACTTCCCTGTCCTCTAAGATTTTTTTCACATCCGCATTGATCTGCTTGACCACGCTTGCAGGCGTTCCTTTGGATGCGAACAAACCAAACCAAGTGTTAATCACAAACCCCGGATAACCCGACTCAGAGATGGTGGGAATATCCTTAAACGCAACCGCTCTTTTAGAACCAGTGACTCCCAAACCCCTCACAGTTCCCGAACGAATGTGCTGAGCAACAGAGGGCAAACTCGTAAAGACGACCTGTATTTGCCCTGAAATTAAATCAGTCAAAGCGGGTGAAGCACCCTTATAAGGCACGTGCTGCATCTTAGCGCCCGTTGCCGTATTAAACATCTCACCGAGTAAATGGTTCACAGACCCGTTACCTGCAGATCCAAATGAAACTGGTTTTTGTGCAGCGTAAGTTACCAGTCCTTTAATGTTAGTCACAGGAACAGATGCGTTGACTGCAGCCACAAAAGGCACAGTCGCCAGAGTCGCTACAGCGACGAAATCAGCCTCAGGGTCAAAGGGCAATTTGCTGTAAATGCTGGGGTTAATGGCGTGTGAGCCAACGTATGACATCAGCAACGTATACCCGTCCCCCGGTGCGTTTGCAACTGCGTCCATTCCAATGTTGCCCCCTGCACCAGGACGATTGTCAATAACAACGGGTTGTCCCCATTTTTCAGAAAGTTTTTGTCCAACAATGCGCGCTAACGCGTCCGATGCACCACCAGGAGTTTGTGGGACGATGATGCGAACCGGCTTGAGTGGGAAATTTTGCGCAGAGGTTTGTGCAGAGACAGTGGCTATTAAATTAAAGCCCAACACAAAAAGGCCAATAATCCGAATGGCTAAGGTATTGAAAGCTGATACGTTAGAAACTGACATATTAAGAATAAAAGAGTAGTTACCAAGGCCTATATTTTATACTTCTGAGGTACGGCCTTGCTTAGGACCAGACTAGGACCAGACTGGGACCAAACTAGAACCGAAAAAGGACAGAAAAAAGAATCCTCTTGCTGCACAGACTGGGCTATTACGGTTCTTTTCAAGCCGTCATGCTGCGCATCTTGTACAAAGTGTGAAACGCTTGTTTGAGAGGAAAATTCAAAGAGTTTGGATTGTCTTGAGCTGCTATCTGTTTAGCGCTCTCACTCAATATAGCCGCCGGATGCTTTGATGATAGGAGCCCATTTTTTGATTTCAGATTCAACTTTTAATTTGAGCGCGGAGGGCGTTTGCTCCTCAGGCTTTGCAATCTCCACATTTAAATCACCCAGTCTTGCCTTTACATCAGGGTCCATCAAAGCAAATCGCAAAGCTTTGTTAATCTTATCCACAACTGGACCAGGGGTCCCTTTGGGTAAATAAACGCCGTGCCAAGCAACTATCTCAAAACCCTTTAAGCCTTGTTCACCGATTGTCGGCACGCTGGGTAAACTAGTTAAACGTTTGGGTGTGGTTACACCAAACAACTTTACTTTGTCCGAGCGAATGTAGGTCAATGTGTTGGTCGTTTGATCGCACAGCAAATCAACCTGTCCGCCCAATAAATCAGTGATCGCAGGCCCAGTTCCTTTATAAGGTACCTGAGTCAGTGGTATGCCCACTTGGCTCGTAAAAAGCATTCCACAAAGCTGTGACACCGCGCCGGGCCCAGCATTAGCAAGCGTTACTTTGTCCTTATTTTTTTGAAGATAGGCCAGTAACTCTTGCATATTGTTGGGTGGGAAATTTTTACTCCCAATCAGCGTCATGGGTACATTCACAACTTCACCCACATATTCGAAATCATTCAAAGTATCGTAATTAAGCTTTGCATACAGCGCAGGTGCAGTTGAAATACCGATGTGGTGAATTAAAAGCGTGTATCCATCTTTGGGCGATTTGGCAACCTTGTTGGCAGCAATCGTGCCTCCAGCACCCACGGTATTTTCTACCAACACTGTTTGACCTAAGTATTTCCCCATCGGCACAGCCAACAAACGAGCAACTGAATCAGTTGGACCACCCGCAGAGAACGGGACAATCATTGTTAAGGGTTTTGTCGGGAAATCTTCTGCGAAGCAAAGGTTCGAGAAAACTAAAAAAAGAACAAAAAATGTTTTAAAGTAGTCTTTGATTTTGATTGATAAACTAACCATTTTTCTCGTCCTCTATTTTTAGAAATAAAATCAACGTAACTCCTTATGTTACTTAATAATGACGATTAAAGTGCTAGGGTAAACAATATGGCCCAAAAGGGGTAGGTATTTTTGGACTGAACTCGTTTAACTGCTGAAACTTCACCAAACGGATTAACAAAAAGCCAAATCGTATAAAAACAAATATAAATCAATGACTTACGGTATTGAAAAATGAACATGTCCTATTTTGCGTAAGTCACAGAGACGGAGCGTTTTAAGTTTTCTGGCAAGTTGCATATTTTTGCACTTAGGGGCTGTTAGGCCGCAGGAAAAAAGTTAGAGCCCAGGCGATCCCTGACAACAAGGGGGGGGTTAGGGCCAAAT
>DAIUEA010000206.1:0-2914 GCA_036845365.1 Limnohabitans sp.
ACGTTTAGATGGTCCTGTAAGAGGAAACGGCAAAATCATCCAAGAACTGGAAGGCGAGTTTCGAGGTGCAGGTTGGAACGTGATTAAAGTCATTTGGGGCAGTGACTGGGACGCGCTCATCGCTAAAGACAAAAACGGCGCGCTTCACAAAATAATGATGGATACTTTGGACGGTGACTATCAAGCATTTAAAGCCAACGACGGAGCTTACGTAAGAAAGCATTTCTTTGGCCGCAGCCCAGAGACACTCGAGATGGTCTCCAAGATGACTGACCAAGAGATTTGGAACTTACGCCGAGGCGGACACGATCCCAAAAAGGTATACGCAGCTTACGCCCAAGCAGTAAAGCACAAGGACCAACCCACTGTTTTACTCATAAAAACAGTCAAAGGCTTTGGTATGGGTAAAGTGGGTGAGGGTAAAAATACAGTTCACCAAACTAAAAAATTATTAGACGAAGACATCAAGGAATTCCGTGATCGATTTAACATACCGATCCCAGACAGTGAGCTTGCCAGCATACCTTTTTATAAGCCGGCTGACGATACCCCGGAGATTAAGTATTTGCATGAAAGGCGTAAAGCTCTTGGTGGCTATCTACCTCAAAGGAGACGAGAGGCGACTGAGAGCTTTAAGGTACCACCGATTGAGACTTTCAAAGCTGTGATGGAGCCGACCGCTGAGGGCAGAGAGATTTCTACCACCCAGGCGTATGTTCGTTTCCTCACCCAACTACTCAGAGAAAAGGACATAGGTCCAAGGGTTGTGCCTATTTTGGTGGATGAGGCACGAACTTTTGGAATGGAGGGCTTGTTTAGACAAATTGGTATTTACAACCCTGCTGGGCAGCAATACACGCCTGTTGATAAAGACCAGGTTATGTATTACAGGGAAGATGTTGCGGGTCAAATTTTGCAAGAGGGCATCAACGAAGCGGGCGGGATGAGTAGTTGGATTGCAGCCGCTACGTCTTACTCAACCAATAACCGCATCATGGTCCCTTTTTATGTTTACTACTCCATGTTTGGTTTTCAACGTATAGGCGATTTGGCTTGGGCAGCGGGGGATATGCAAGCCAGAGGATTCTTGCTCGGAGGCACCTCAGGTAGGACTACGCTAAACGGAGAGGGGCTTCAGCACGAGGACGGTCACAGCCATATATTAGCCGGAACTATACCCAACTGTGTAAGTTATGACCCAACCTTTGCGCATGAAGTGGGGGTCATTATTCACAACGGCTTGCAGCGTATGGTTGAGCGACAAGAAAATGTGTTTTTCTATATTACCTTGCTCAATGAGAATTATCGAATGCCCGGTATTAAACCTGGCACTGAGGAGCAAATCATCAAGGGAATGTATTTGTTGGAAGCAGGTGAAGGCCCCAAGAAAGCCCCTAGGGTAAATCTACTTGGATCAGGGACTATCCTGAGAGAGTCTCAAGCGGCAAAAGAACTATTGCTAAAAGACTTTGGTGTAGTCGCTAACGTTTGGAGTTGTCCAAGCTTTAATGAGTTGGCCAGGGACGGACAAGCCGCAGAGCGTTGGAACTTACTCAACCCTGAGCAGACTCCCAAAGTTTCATTTGTCAGCACACAACTTGAACCTCATGCGGGCCCAGTTATTGCCTCCACGGATTACATGAAATCCTACGCCGATCAAATTAGGTCCTTCATACCCAAGGACAGAGTCTATAAAGTGCTAGGAACAGATGGGTTTGGTAGAAGCGACTTTAGATCTAAATTAAGAGAACATTTTGAGATCAACCGTCACTATATTGTTGTTGCCTCATTGAAAGCGCTCGCAGAGAGTGGTTCCATAAATATAGCGAAGGTCAGTGAAGCGATCAAAAAATACGGAATTAAAACCGATAAGATCAATCCCTTAAACGCATGATAAGAAGGAGACTGAAATGGCTTTAATTGAAATAAAAGTACCCGATATCGGGGACTTCAGTGATGTCTCTGTGATTGAGTTATTGGTCAAGCCTGGAGACTCGGTAAAAAAGGAGCAGTCCCTTATCACTGTTGAGTCGGATAAGGCATCTATGGAGATTCCGTGTTCGGCCAGCGGTGTGATTCGCGAGCTGAAAGTCAAGCTAGGTGATAAGGTCCATGAGGGTAGTGTTTTGTTAATGCTTGAGACCTCGTCTGAGCATTCCTCCTCTTCTTCTTCCGAGCCGACAAGTTCTATTGGTGCGCCCTCGACCCCCAAATCAATCCCTGGCGCATCACAGGTTATGAGCCCTGAAACAAAGGACGGCTCACTTGCTAAGATCAGGGTTGAGGTCAAGATTCCCGATATTGGCGACTTTAAAGATGTGTCCGTCATTGAGCTTTTGGCTAAAACCGGAGACCGAATAGAGGTAGACCAATCTTTGATCACGATTGAGTCAGACAAAGCCTCTATGGAAATACCTTCATCCCATGCGGGGGTTTTAGTGGAGTTAAAAGTAAAGATCGGAGATAAGGTCAACATTGGAGATTTGTTGGCTGTGCTTGAAAGCAGCGAGCGTGTCAATCAGGAGACCTCTGTCCCTTCTCCTCCTGGCGTTTCACCCCAGGCTTTACTTGAGTCACCTGCTCTAAGTACTCCAAGTGCTCCAGGTGCTCCTGCTGCTTTCGCTGACCCATCCTCTTCACCCGGTTTACCCAACAAAGCCCTGGCTTCTCCAGGATCCTCTCCAGAGGTCGCTCCCTCTTTGCCTTTGCACCAGCCTGCTCATAATTTAACGGCTAACGGCAAAATTCCTCATGCCTCTCCCTCTGTGCGCAAATTTGCCCGTGAACTCGCTGTTCCTCTCGATGAGTTAAAGGGCTCTGGCCCAAAAGGCAGAATCACGCATGAGGATGTGCAGTCATTTACTCGCTCTGTCATGCTTGGTAATGCGGCTACAAAGGCGCAGCAGATTAAAAC
>DAIUEA010000206.1:2924-4201 GCA_036845365.1 Limnohabitans sp.
CTCTCAAGGTGGATCCGGATCCGGAGTTGGCTCGGGTGCAGCCCTTGGACTGATTCCATGGCCTGTGGTCGATTTTGCTAAATTTGGCCCCATAGAGCGCAAGCCTATGAGCAGAATCAAAAAAATAAGTGGTGCTAATCTTCACCGAAATTGGGTGATGATTCCTCACGTTACCAATCATGACGACGCCGATATTACAGAGCTAGAAGCCTTCAGAGTGTTGACAAACAAAGAAAATGAAAAATCAGGGGTTAAAGTCACTATGCTCGCTTTTTTGATCAAAGCATGTGTGGCTTGTTTGAAGAAGTTTCCTGAATTTAACAGCTCTCTTGACGGCGAGGACTTGGTCTACAAATCTTATTACAACATTGGCTTTGCAGCCGACACTCCAAACGGACTCATGGTTCCGGTGTTGAAGAATGCTGATTCCAAGGGGGTTTTGCAAATAAGCCAGGAGATGGCCGAGCTTGCTAAAAAAGCGCGCGATGGCAAACTATCCCCTGCTGAGATGACGGGCGCTACATTCACCATCTCAAGCCTGGGAGGAATTGGGGGTCGGTATTTCAATCCCATTATTAATGCTCCTGAGGTATCTATCTTGGGTGTATGTAAAAGCTCCACGCAACCTGTTTGGAATGGCAAAGAGTTTGCGCCTCGTTTGATTTTGCCTCTATCACTAAGCTGGGATCACCGGGTCATTGACGGGGCATCTGCCGCTCGTTTTAATGCTTATTTAGGTCAAATCCTTTCCGATTTCCGACGCGTGTTGCTCTAAAAGGGGACTAATAAATGGCTCTTATCGAAATCAAAGTTCCCGATATAGGTGACTTTAAAGATGTCTCAATCATTGAAATCTTAGTCAGTCCAGGTGAGCAGGTTAAAGTTGATCAAAGTTTGCTCACTGTTGAGTCTGATAAGGCATCGATGGAGATTCCTTGCTCACAGGCAGGCACCATTAAAGAGCTTAGAGTTAAGATCGGCGATAAAGTCAACGAAGGGACAGTCGTTTTAACGCTAGAGCCCGCTTCTCATGAAAAAGCCCCCCTTGCTTTAGACAAAAAGCTAGACAAAAGCGACAAAGAAGCGCTTGACATACGCTTACCCGAAACAGCGTCACAATCAGGCTTGAAAGCCCCCTCCGCCTCCAATTCCTCAAGCATTGGAGCCAGCTACTCCGGCTCTGTTGATTTTCAATGCGATTTACTAGTCCTGGGCGGCGGTCCGGGTGGTTACTCAGCAGCCTTTAGGGCTGCCGATTTAGGTCTTAAGGTTATTGT
>DAIUEA010000207.1:0-4190 GCA_036845365.1 Limnohabitans sp.
GTAAGTGCACTCATGCTCTCTGGCTCATCCATTTCACCGTCCCCGAACACCCCCCATACCTTTCTGCCCGTGCAGTTTAGTAAGTGACGGTGCGTTAGGTAATGCATAAAACGCGCTTGATAAATTGAGCTTATGGGTCCTATCCCCATCGATCCTGTAGGAAATTGCCAAAAATCTGGCATCAACCAAGGATGCGGATAAGAGCTCAGACCCTTTGCCCCTTTGGTGGGTGCCGTAATCTCCTGCCTGTAGTGCGATAAGTCATGTTCATTTAGCCTGCCCTCTAAATAGGCGCGAGCGTATACACCTGGTGCGCTGTGGGGTTGATAGAAAATCAAATCACCCCCTTGAGTCTCATTTCTAGCTTTAAAGAAATGATTAAAACCAACTTCAAAAAGATCAGCAGCACTTGCATAACTTGAAATATGCCCTCCCAAGTCCCCGTAAGCCGAGTTTGCTCTTGCTACCATGGCAAGCGCATTCCATCTCATTAGGGAGGCCAATTTCTCCTCCAGGGCAAGGTCCCCAGGAAAGACGGGTTGGTCTTGCACTGCGACTGTGTTGATGTAGTGAGTTACTAAATTTGGGGACCAACGAACGCCCATGCTTGCTGAAAAAGCGTGCAGTGAATCTAAGATGAAATGCGCTCTCTCAGGGCCACTGGCCTCTATCAAAGACGATAAAGCCTCTGTCCATTCCTTTGTTTCGTTTGGATCTTTGTCGCTGGGTTGTGTATCCATGGCCATGGGTGAAGTTGGGTTTTGAAATTTGTATTATTCGATCTTTAAGAATGTCTACTTTATAACAAATTGTCCACAATATTGTCCTTAATATTCTGACTTTATTGTTTAAAAAAGTATAAAATTTTGAAAATATAGCAGAGTACGACATATTATGAACATAGATCTGGTTGATTTAAAGATTCTGAAGGAACTTCAGGATGACAGCTCCCTGACCAACGTTGAACTGGCAAAGCGAGTCCATCTTTCACCCTCGCCGTGTCTCATGCGAGTCAAGGCGTTGGAGAAAAGTGGGGTAATTGAAAAATATGTGGCGCTATCGGACCCAAAGCTATTGGGGTTGGGTTTGAATGTCTTCATCTCAATTAGTCTTAAAGAACAATCAAAGAGTGCGTTGTCTGAGTTTGAGCAAAGTATTTGCAAACACGACGAGGTCATGGAGTGCTATTTGATGACAGGCGATAGTGATTATTTGATTCGAGTTGCGCTGGCCGATATAGGTGCGCTTGAGAGATTTATTTTGGACAGGCTGACTCCGATCCCTGGGATTGAAAAAATAAGGTCTAGTTTTGCTTTGAAGCAAGTTAGATACAAGACTGCTTTACCGTTGCAATCAATCAATAGCAAAATTTAACCCAAGCTTACAAACGCAGGACTTACCAACAGGGGATAAAAAAATCGAGCCATGAACAGTGGCGTTGGCGTATCGTGTGACGTGCCTTTAAACGTGTGACTTTTGCTTGCCCCAATTGCCTTAAAAAAAGGGAATAGGGTGCCCAGCTTAGTTTGTCCAATTTGGTGCATAAATTAAGTCTTATTAAGCTTATTTACTTTTACGCATTTATATGGTGCATAAATTAGTGTCATTTTATAATTTATTGTTAAAAAGTTCATATTGTAAAATATCATGCGCAAATTAAGGGCTTTATTGTGGGGTTAAGTTGGCATAAAGTCTGCAAGTGAATTTAAGGACATTTGCGCTTTTTAACGTTCGGTACGTTTTTTTATGTGCGAAAGACTCACATTTTTTTTAACTTTAGGAATCCCATATGAAGTTGATTACGGCGATTATTAAACCCTTCAAGCTTGATGAAGTTCGAGAAGCTTTATCTGCCATAGGTGTTCAAGGTGTCACAGTGACAGAGGTGAAAGGTTTTGGAAGACAAAAAGGGCACACTGAACTTTACCGGGGAGCAGAGTACGTTGTCGACTTTTTGCCTAAAGTCAAAATTGAAGCTGCAGTAGCTGCTGAACTGGTTGACCAAGTTATTGAAGCAATTGAGAAGGCTGCAAGAACTCAAAAAATTGGAGACGGAAAAATATTTGTGTTTGATTTGGAGCAAGTAATCCGAATCCGCACTGGCGAGACTGGTAAAGAAGCCCTTTAACGTTGACTCAAGTTACTTAAATTTAAACACAAAGAGAAAGAAAAAACCATGAAAAGAGTTTTTGCCTCCCTGATAGTAAGTCTTGGTATGGTGTTCGCAGCTGGTGTTGCGACCTCTACCGCCTACGCTGATACGCCTGCTGCTGCTGCGGTGCAAGCAGGCGCAACAGGTGCAGCTCCAGCTGCCCCAGCCGCATCCGCGCAGGCAGCTGCCCCTGCTGCAGCACCTGCCGCAGCTCCAGCACCTGTACCTAACAAAGGCGACACGGCCTGGATGACGGTTTCAACACTTTTAGTGCTCTTGATGACGGTTCCTGGCTTGGCTTTGTTTTACGGCGGTCTGGTGCGATCCAAAAACATGCTCTCTATTTTGATGCAAGTATTTGTTGTGACCTGCGCCGTTTATGTACTATGGGCTATCTACGGATACTCCCTTTCCTTTACAGCCGGAAACCCGTTTATTGGATCTTTTGACAAACTATTTTTCAAAGGAATGACACCTGACTCGATTGCTGCCACATTCAGCAAAGGAGTCGTTATTCCCGATTTTACGTTTGCAGCTTTCCAGGCTACTTTTGCAGCCATCACATGTACGCTCATCATCGGATCTTTTGCTGAGCGAGTTAAATTCTCCGCAGTCGTGCTGTTTTGTGTTCTTTGGTTCACTTTCAGTTACCTCCCAATCGCTCACATGGTTTGGTACTGGGACGGACCAGACGCGATAACCGATGCTGCATCCCTTGACGTAGTAACAGCCAATGCTGGACTTTTGTGGGCCAAAGGTGCCTTAGACTTTGCAGGTGGAACCGTTGTTCATATCAACGCCGCGATTGCTGGCTTGGTGGGCTCTTTTGTAATTGGCAAAAGAATTGGTTATGGACGAGAGTCAATGGCTCCTCACAATTTGACACTCACGATGGTGGGAGCCTCTTTGTTGTGGGTGGGATGGTTCGGATTTAACGCCGGCTCTAACCTTGAGGCCAACGGCATGGCAGCACTGGCCTTCATGAACACCATGCTTGCAACTGCTGCAGCTGCATTGAGTTGGACCGCTGCAGAGGGTCTTCTCAAAGGTAAAGCTTCTATGCTAGGAGCCGCCTCAGGGGCAGTGGCTGGATTGGTTGCAATTACTCCGGCTTGTGGATTTGTAGGCCCCATGGGTTCTATCATCATCGGCCTATTGGCAGGAGTATGCTGTTTATGGGGCGTAACTGGACTCAAGCACATGCTTGGCGCTGATGATTCCTTGGACGTTTTTGGAGTCCACGGCGTGGGCGGTATCTTAGGCGCTTTGCTAACTGGCGTCTTTGCAGCACCCTCACTTGGTGGGGTAGGGATCTATGACTACGTTGCCAATGCGGCCGCAGCCGAGTATTCAATATCCGGTCAAGTTTGGATCCAATTGCAAGCTGTTGTCGTGACCTTGGTTTGGTCAGGCGTAGTGTCCTACATTTGCTACAAAATAGTAGACGCATTGATTGGTCTTCGCGTGACAGAGGAAGAAGAGCGCGAAGGCTTGGATATCAGCTCACACGGTGAGACTGCTTACACACGCTGATACATATTCAGCTATATGTCTGGTCCACCCGGTTAACTCTGGGTGGATTTTTTTTCGTCTAAAGTTTTCAATAAAAACCAGCTAGTCCTCTGTCATCCCTGACTCTTTAACGACCATCCCCAGTCTAGCTCGTTCGGCCGATACAAATTGGGTAAAGTTTGCTCTCGTGCCCCCTATTGGCTCAATTCCTAAGGAGGTGAGTCTCTTGGCGATTGCATCGTTTTTAACGGCTGAGTCGATGGCGTTTGCAAAGCTATCCAGAATGGTCTCTGGCGTTCCTCTGGGAGCATGAACTCCTGCCCAGTGCGCTATTCTTAGTTCATTAAAACCTTGTTCAATGCCAGTTTGCAAATCGGGAAGTGCTGAAATACGGTGGGTCCAAGTTGTTGCGAGTGCCCGTATTCGGCCACTCTTAAGGTGTGGGAGAACAATAATGCTGGCCTCTGAGGTGGCGTCAACCTGAGAGCCAATTACTGCATTTAAGGACTCTGAGCCGCTCTTGTAG
>DAIUEA010000208.1:0-4177 GCA_036845365.1 Limnohabitans sp.
GGACAAAGGGGGACTCATGTATGCAGTTCCTATACGGTAGCTTGATCGAATGATAAATTCTCTCCTGCACTCCCCAATCTACACTCCCCAATTCGCCGAAGATGTGTGGACTCAGAGAATCGGAACGTAAAAAGATGCAATTAAAAACTTTGCTATCTAAAACCTCGTATCGCGCAATAATCTACCAAACTTTACTGATACTGTCACTTACGCTTATCTTTTGCTTCTTAATCTTCAATACTTTGGACAACATGCGCCAAAGGGGCATTCAAGGAGGATTTGGCTTCATCTTAGACCCAGCCGGTTTTGACATCAGTGAATCATGGATAGAGTTCAACTCAGATGAGTCCTATGCAAAAGCTTTCTTGGTAGGCTTAATCAACACCCTAAGAGTATCTGCAGCGTCCATTGTGACGTGTACTTTTTTAGGTCTTCTACTGGGGCTAGGTAGGGTCCAGAGCAATCCCCTCATTAGATTTTGTTGTCATTCGTACACAGAAATTTTTAGAAATATCCCACTCTTGATTCAATTACTTATCTGGTACGTTTTGCTAGTTGAATGGTTACCCGACTCTCAGGCCCCCCTTGAACTAAGTCTTGCGAATTCCAATTTCTTCCTTAGTAGGGATGGGTTGGCCTTCCCCTGGTTTGAAATAGGACAGAGTGGCTCTTTTTTTTCAACTCCACTATTTGATGGCACGAGCATCCAAGGCGGCGCGGTGCTAACACCTGAGTTTCTTGCTCTTTACGTGGGCCTGAGCTTATATACAAGTGCTTTTGTAGGCGAACTGATTCGAGCAGGTTATCAATCAATAGATAAAGGTCAAATTGAGGCAGGTCTCAGCATAGGGCTTAAGCCATCACAGATAACCCGCTTAATTGTGATGCCTCAAGCTTTGAAGGTGATTATTCCTCCTCTTACCAATCAGTATTTGAACTTAATTAAAAATTCGTCCCTAGCAGTTGCAATTGGGTATCCAGATTTGGTAAATATCTCCAACACAAGCCTAAATCAAACGGGTCATGCCATAGAGTGCGTTCTCATTATCATGGTCGTTTATCTGGCTTTGTCCTTGCTTATCTCCCTAATAATGAATAGCTATAACGCCCGGGTGCTCAAACGTGGGTGATGTAAATTTGAACGCCTCTGGAGTGACTCCTAGCTCCCTAGGGAATGCGTTGATAAACCCACAAAAGACTTCATTAAAGGCTCAGTTTAGTTTTAAATCCCTCTGGATTTCCTCATTATTTGGATCGCCTTTAAAAGCGTTATCGACCTTTTTGGTGATTGCTATTTTTATCTGGCTATTACCGCCCCTTTTTAATTGGGCGTTTGTACACGCCGTATTCAGTGCAGATCCCCAGGCCTGTCAAGAAGCTAGAGGGATAGGGGCTTGTTGGGGCGTTATTAGAGAAAAGTACTCAATGATCTTATGGGGCCGTTATCCATATGCTGATCACTGGCGCGCGCAACTCAGCACTGTCCTGCTGAGTTTACTGATCCTAAAAAGTACTATAAGGCAGGAGGGTTTGCGCAGAATCTTCATTGAGTGGAGCACTGTTCTTGGATTGATTTACATTTTGATGAGTGGTCATTTAGGTCCATTTGAGTTTTTAAGAGCAACGGTAATAGTCCCCATCATTGGCAAACCTTTTCCGGTCGTACCCTCGGACTTATGGGGCGGTTTACCGTTGACTCTTATTCTCTCTGTGGTCTGCATCGTTATTGCAAGTCCATTGGCCGTGTTGCTGGCACTGGGTAGAACAAGCTCAATGCCATTATTTAACGTTGTTTGTAAAATCTACATTGAAGTATTTAGAGGTGTGCCTCTTATAAGCGTGCTATTTATGGCAAGTTATATGTTCCCTCTCTTATTACCAAATGGCTATTCTCCGGACGTTTTAATCAGAGTTGTGTTGGGAATCTCCCTGTTTGCAGCGGCTTACCTTGCGGAGATCGTCAGGGCGGGTTTGCAAGCTTTGCCAAAAGGACAACTAGACGCTGCAAACTCGCTTGGACTGGGTTACTGGCAGGCTCAATACTTGGTAGTTCTACCCCAAGCTTTAAGGGTTGTGATACCGGGGTTAGTGAACAGTTTTATTGGGATTTTCAAGGATACCTCATTAATCACAATTGTGAGTCTGTATGAGCTAACGGGCTCGCTTACTCTTGCCTTAAATGGGGACCCGCTATGGCGTGCTTTTAAGTTAGAGGGTTATTTTTTCATAACTTTTATTTATTTTATTTTTTGTTTTTCTATGTCTAGATATAGCCTTTGGCTAGAGAGAAGACTCAATCATTCCTTATGAGCACAAGGCACAATTAATTTACAAGAAAATGCAAGCTAAAACCGTTATCGAATTTGAGCGCGTCAATAAGTGGTACAAAGATTTTCACGCTTTAAAAAATATAAATCTTAGTATTCACGCGGGCGAGAGGGTTGTGATTTGTGGGCCCTCTGGCTCTGGAAAATCGACACTTATCCGCTGTATCAATTCTCTTGAGACCTTTCAGTCTGGACGTTTAACGGTCTTGGGGCAAAACTTAGTAGATGACTCGCGCACCGTGCAGTTTATTCGCCAATCGGTTGGAATGGTATTTCAGCAATTCAACTTATTTCCCCACCTAAGTGTTCTTGAGAATTTAACGCTTGCTCCCATTTGGGTTGAAAAAGTCTCCAAAGCCCAGGCCACAACAAGAGCTTTGGAACAACTAGAGAGAGTTCACATAGCGGATCAAGCCGCCAAATATCCTCAACAATTATCTGGGGGCCAGCAACAACGAGTGGCTATCGCGAGATCCTTGTGCCTTCGCCCCCAAATCATGCTCTTTGATGAGCCCACATCAGCTTTGGATCCTGAGATGGTTGGCGAGGTGTTAGGGGTGATGAGTGACTTGGCGAATCAGGGCATGACAATGGTCTGCGTGACCCATGAAATGGGATTTGCAAAAGCTGTCGCTGATCGGGTTGTGTTTATGGATCAAGGGGAAATAGTTGAGGAAAATACACCTCATGAATTTTTCAACAACCCACAAATTCTAAGGACTCAAGCCTTTTTGGCTCAAGTTATCAAATCAAACTAAAATAATGAATCCTCCATTTAACCAGTAAGACCATTTTAAGATCTCTTAAAAATAACAACATTTCTTGTACTCAAATAATAATTCGGACTTTATGACTTTTACTAAACGCACTCAAGTTGCAATCATTGGCGCTGGACCCTCTGGACTTCTTTTGGGGGCTCTTCTTCACGCTGCGGGCATTGATAACATCATCTTAGAGCGGCAAACTCCAAGCTACGTTTTGTCGAGAATACGTGCGGGTATATTAGAACAAGTTACGGTTGATTTGCTTCATGAGGCCGGAGTGGGCTCGGGTGTTGACACTCACGGCACTGTTCATCACAGCATAGAGCTGGTTTTCAAAAACGAGAGATACCCCATTGATGTCTCCTCTTTGACTGGTGGAAAAGTCGTAACCGCTTACGGCCAGACTGAAGTCACGAAAGATCTAATGGAACACAGAGCACGCAACGGACTTCAGACAGTCTATGAAGCTGCAGATGTGACGTTACATAATTACGATAGTTCTAATCCAACCATTACCTACAAAGTAGGTGATGAAACCCATACTCTTCACGCCGATTTCATCGCTGGTTGTGACGGATTTCACGGGGTATGCCGAGCCAGTGTTCCAAAGAATTCAATTCAGGAGTACGAAAAAGTGTACCCATTTGGATGGCTAGGCATTTTGGCTGATGTCCCTCCCGTATCCCCTCACGCCATTGTCTATGCCAACAGTGATCGAGGATTTGCTCTTTGCTCTATGCGAAGTATGACCAGGAGTCGTTATTATGTGCAGTGCTCTATGGATGACAAGCTAGAGAGTTGGTCTGACGATCTTTTCTGGGAGGAGCTGAAAAAGCGACTAGACCCCGAACTTGCTTCCAAAATAGTAACTGGACCGTCCATAGAAAAAAGTATCGCCCCTTTAAGGAGTTTTGTAGCTGAACCCATGCGTTTTGGACGTTTATTCCTAGCCGGCGACGCGGCCCATATCGTCCCCCCAACTGGAGCAAAAGGACTCAACCTTGCTGCTACTGATGTCAAGTACCTCAGCACCGCTTTTATTGAGTACTATAAGGAAAAAAGCTCAGCTGGCATCGACCATTATTC
>DAIUEA010000209.1:0-3810 GCA_036845365.1 Limnohabitans sp.
GATAAACAGCAACTTGCAATCACTGAGGCAGCAATGTTTATTCCTTTCTCTAGGTTCATAATATTGTCTGAGATTTGCTTTTGAGGGTTGAGGCAGTTGCAGGTATGAAAAATCTCTCATTGAATATTCATCTATCAGCGTTATTGACTCACCTTGTCACACCCCGAGTTAGATGTGGAACGACCCAACTTAGGTGGTTCGGTTTCTCGCAAGGGGCTGATTGGTGAAGAAATAGCGCTCGATGCCCAGCATTAACGCAACTGCTAATTTATTTTGATGTTCCTCTGATAAAAGGAGTTTTTCTTCAAAGGGGTTGCTGATAAAAGCTGTCTCAACCAAGATGCTGGGTATGTCGGGTGCCTTTAGGACTGCAAAGCCTGCTTGTTCGACACGCGGTTTGTGTAGTTTCTCAAAATTCTTAAGTTGATTGAGCATCTCAGTGCCGAGCTTCAGGCTGTCGTTGATTTGAGCAGTCGTGCTCATATCAAGCAGAGTTCGTTTAAGGTGTTCATCTTTGATGGACATGTTTAGACCGCCCACTTTATCCGCCTTGTTCTCTTGGTTTGCCATGAAAAGGGCTGCGGCGCTGGAGGCTGCGCCTTGGTTGAGGGCAAAGACGCTAGCACCTTGTGCCTCTGGATTGAAGAAAGCGTCCGCATGAATGCTGATGAATAAATCAGCCTGAACTCTTCGTGCTTTCTCCACCCTTGTGTTGAGGGGCACAAAGTAGTCTGCGTCACGCGTCATAAATGCGCGCATGGGCATCATGCCAGATTTTGTTTTTAAGGTGGTGGCGTTGATTAAAGAGCGCAGCTTAAAAGCTATCTTGAGCACAATGTCTTTTTCTCGAGTGCCTCTTCGACCAATGGCACCTGGGTCCTCCCCCCCGTGACCTGGGTCAAGGGCAATCACAATGTAGCGATCAATCAGTGCTGGGTGAACCCCGCCCTCACCTTGCCCAGTCGAGGGAGGTGTGCCCGTTGGTTTTGAATTGCGAGCAACCCCTGCATGCGGATCTATTGGGGGGCTGTGCGGGGTACTGGGTTCCCCGCTTTTATCCAAAGGCTCAAGGATTCCTTGTTTATTCAATAATTCAATCAAAGGATCGTTTGATGTGTCTTGTGATGGGTTGTTTGCAAGGGTATTGGTGTCCCTTAGACGCTCAGAGATGAGTGCCTCTAAGGGATCAATGGGCGAGATTGGGAAGAGATCAAAAACAGTGCGGTATTGGTATTTAGATTGGCCTTTTTCGACCGGCTCCAAGTTAAAAATTTGTGGTTTAACGGGTTGTTTTAAATCCATCACCAAGCGCACGGTTGAGTTGGTATTTTGTCCAATCCTTATGCCTGAGATAAAGGGGTCTTCGGGGAGTACTTTACTCACCAATTCTTTCAGTGCGCTGCTGAGCTCAATGCCTTCAATATCCACGGCCAATCTAGGTGGATTGGCGACAAATAGTGGATGAGTCTTTAAGGGGGAGTCAGACTCTATGGTGACTCTTGTGTACTCTTTTGCAGGCCAAACGCGTACATTTAGTATGGAAGCGCCTTTGGCAATTCCTGCAAAAGACATGGAGAAAATGAGCCCTCCAGTTTTAAGCAGCAACCTTTTGCTGAGTGCGCTCACCAACTCTGGTGAATGAAATTGAGGGGGTCGCTGAGGAGGAGGCTTTAGGGACATGGACTCATCCATCCACTGATCAAAGATTGGCCCAGCGGGGTGGGTGCAACAATCTTTATTAAACGATGATCTTCGATTAAATGATGATCTTCGCCTTGAGTGGGATCAATAAATTGAAAATCAATCCATAAATCAGGCTCTGGGAGATAGCCTTTTGCTTTCTCAGGCCACTCGGATATTTTAAGTCCCTTCATCGTAAATACATCCCTAAACCCTGCGTCCTCCCATTCACCAGGATCGTTGAAGCGGTAAAAGTCAAAATGCCATATTTGAATATCTTTGTTATGGGTATGAGTTGCGTACTCCTCCATAACCGCGTAGGTTGGGGACTTGATGGTGCCTTTTACGCCCATGGACTGCAGCAGAAATCTTGTAAATGTGGATTTACCAGCGCCCAGTTCCCCGTTTAGTTGAATATTTGCTTGCTCAATTTCAGGCTGGGAGGAGAGTTGATCCGCAAACTCTTTAAGTGAGCTTAAAGAGTCACAAAGAAAAGAGTGGCTGATCATAAAATAGGTCTCATATGTCAATTCTAAAACCATCAGACTCAACTTTGTCAACCTTGGAGTCAAACAGTATGCACCCTGCTGTGGGTAAACAACTTCTCTCTAAATTACAGCACTGGGGCGAGGAGTTGGGATTTGCTCAAGTAGGTATCGCCTCAATAGATCTTTCTCACGCTGAGCCAGGTTTGTTGGATTGGCTTGAGAAAGGGTTTCACGGGGAGATGGAGTACATGTCTCGCCACGGAACACTGCGCTCACGCCCCTCTGAGTTGATGCCGGGGACGCTTAGCGTTATTACCGCGAGAATGAACTATTTGCCGAAAAATACCCCTACTGAAAACGCCGAATGGATACAAATAGAAAGAGATAAATTGTCCGACTTAGAAAGGGGGGTTATCTCAATCTATGCAAGGGGCAGGGATTATCACAAAGTACTCAGGCAAAGGCTGGAGAGCCTCGCTCAGAAGATAAGCCAACAAATTGGCCACTTTGGGTACCGAGTTTTTACGGACTCCGCCCCAGTCCTTGAGGTTGAATTGGCCGAGCAAAGTGGCCTTGGATGGAGAGGTAAACACACACTCTTACTCAATAGGCAGGGTGGCTCAATGTTTTTTTTGGGAGAAATATACACCAACATACCCCTTGAGCCAACCCCGAAAGTAGAGAGTCACTGTGGGTCTTGCAGTTCATGTATTGACGTGTGTCCAACGGCAGCGATCGTCGCCCCCTATAAGTTAGATGCAAGAAAATGCATTTCATACCTAACCATTGAACACCCGGGTCCTATCCCACTTGAACTAAGACCCAAGATGGGCAACCACATTTACGGCTGTGATGATTGCCAAACAATCTGTCCATGGAATAAATATGCGACGCCCTCGGGTCTAGAAGATTTCGATGTGCGCGCAGCACTCATGGACACCGTTGAGCAAAAACAGATGGTGAAAGGCGTGAGTGAGAGCAAAAAGTTAATTCAATACTTTTCTTGGACAGAAGAGGAGTTTGAGAAAAATACCTCAGGCACCCCAATTCGGAGAATTGGGTATGAGCGTTGGCTTAGAAACATTGCCGTGGCAATGGGAAACGCACTTCGCCGTACCGGTCACACAGTGTTTGAGTACCCGATCAGTGTGGGTCAAATGCAGATTAGGAAAGCTTTAGAGGGGAAGACACAGCATCCAAGCGCCTTGGTTAGGGAGCATGTCACTTGGGCTCTTGGCGATAAAGAGCCCTGAGCCATCAAAGCAAGGAGCCTCAAAATTAGCAAGAGGGGACGCGTGTCTAATTTTGTGTTTTACGCCCTAGGTATTAAGGTTGACTCTAAGACGGGTCTATAGAATAAGTTAACAATTGACTAAGTTAACAATTGACTAAGCTAACAATTGACTGATGGTTTTGTACAGCATGTAACTAGCGAGAGAGTACAGTAAAGCCGCGAAAATTTTAGATAAATACTTAACGTGCAGCTTATGAGCTACCTTCACCCCCAAGGGTGCTGTGATTACGCTACAAACCGCGATCAGCAACATGCCGGGTAGCCAGATATAGCCCAAACTGGCAGGAGGACGCCCGAGCTCTGACCATCCGGAAAAGGCATATCCTATAGCGTTTGTAATTGCAATAG
>DAIUEA010000209.1:3820-4176 GCA_036845365.1 Limnohabitans sp.
GAAACCCAAGTGCAGCACTGGTTGCCACTGCATTTCTAAGCTCTACATTACACCAAACCATAAAAGGGACACTTACAAACCCCCCTCCAGCGCCCACTAAGCCTGAGAAAAAGCCTATAAACCCACCTGAACCTATTAAACCCACAGTGCCTGGCACTTGCCTGGAGGGTTTGGGTTTTTTGTTGATATACATTTGCGTGGCAGAGAAAAACAAAAAGCCCTCAAATATCAGCGCTAAATAGGTCCCTTTGAAGAGGGAGAATATCCCGGCACTAGAGGCCAAGCTTCCGATCACAATTCCAGGCGCGAGCCCTTTCACCAACTCCCAGCGAACAGCACCTTTTTGGTGATGCGCT
>DAIUEA010000210.1:0-4155 GCA_036845365.1 Limnohabitans sp.
AATTCAGCGCAATTTCAGCTCCCTCTCCTCTGAAAAACGTTGGGACACTACTGATCACAAATATTATTACGGCTCATAACTCACACTTAGCCCCCTCACTGATAATGGCCCTAAGCTCTAAGTTCAAGCCAACAAGTTAACCACTGACCCTTCCTTTTACAGCTCAACCAAGCCCAATGGACTTTGCCATATTTTTAATTCAGTGCCTCAACGCACTCCAGTATGGGCTACTCCTTTTTTTAATTGCCTCTGGTCTAACCTTGATCTTTGGCATCATGGGCGTGATAAACCTCGCCCACGGAAGCTTCTATATGATTGGGGCTTACATGTCCTACGCGCTAGCACCTTTGGTTGCATCTAGTTTTGGAGGAGGATTTTTTAGTACTCTTTTGGTAGGTATCGTTGCATCTATTATCTTAGGCTACCTCTTAGAGTGGGCTTTTTTTAGTTTTTTGTATGAGCGAGAACATCTGCAACAAGTTCTCATGACTTACGGACTAATTTTGGTGTTCGAGGAGCTCAGGAGTATTTTGCTAGGTGATGATGTGCACTCAGTTGAAATTCCTAAATTCTTGGATATATCTATCCCTTTGAATGCAGTCCTGACCTATCCACTGTACCGCCTTTTTATGAGCGGCATTTGTTTGGTGCTTGCCATTGGGATGTGGCTAGTTTTTAAGCGAACTCGCCTGGGTATGATGATACGAGCAGGCACCAGCAACCGAGAGATGGTACAAAGTTTAGGCATTGATATCAGCCTTCTTTACCGCACTGTGTTTGCTGTGGGAGTAGCTCTGGCCGCCTTTGCGGGTATGATCTCAGCGCCCGTCTCGAGCGTTTATCCGGGCATGGGGAGCTCGGTTTTAATCATCTGCTTTGTGGTCGTGGTGATTGGCGGAATCGGATCCATCCGCGGCGCCATGCTTGCATCCTTATTGGTCGGATTGGTGGACACTTTTGGCAAACTTTTGTTACCTCAAATATCTGGCATGTTGGTATACGTACTGATGGCATTCATTCTTTTATGGCGTCCAAGCGGATTATTTAAAGACTAAAAATCCTCTGTAAAACCAAATGCGTTATTTAAGTTCTTCAACCCTTTCTTTAGTGCTCTTCTTCACTGCTTTGGCGCTTTGGCCGTGGGTCTCCAGCTCTTACGGAATCGATTTGGTTTCAAAGATCATGATTTACGCGCTCTTGGCGATAAGCCTTGAGATGTTAGTCGGGGGTGCGGGTTTGGTGTGCTTTGGCCAAGCTGCTTTTTTTGGAATTGGCGCTTACGCAGCTGTCCTCCTAAGCCCAGCAGATTCGACTCCTGCGCCGCTCGTTTTCTTACTTTTAAAGTCCATCTTTTGTGCAGGTGTGTTTGCCCTTTTGGTTGGCGCCCTGTGCCTTAGAACGAGCGGCGTTTATTTCATCATGGTGACTTTGGCCTTTGCGCAGATGGCTTACTTTATCGTTCATGACACCCCAATAGGAGGGGGGACTGACGGCATATTCTTGTACGTTAAACCCTCCTTAGGTTGGATAGACCTAGACAAACCAATGCACCTTTATGCAGCGATTTGGGTGAGCTTACTGGCGGGGTATTTAATTCTTCACCAACTCAGTGCTTCCCCCTTTGGACGCGCCCTTGCGGGTATCCGAGTGAACGAACAACGCATGAAGGCAAGCGGGTTTTCCACCTACCCTTACAAGCTTAGCGCTTTTACGGTCTCAGGCATGATCGCTGGGTGGGCAGGTTATTTGTTCGCAGTCAAAGATGGCTTTGTCAACCCAGAGTTGCTGAGTTGGCACTTGAGTGGAGCTGTTTTGGTGATGATCATCTTGGGCGGAATAGGTCGCTTGGGAGGGGCACTCGTTGGGGCCTTTGCGTTTGCCTTTTTGCAGGAATTGTTCCAATCCGAGCCTTTATTTGCAGGCTTTGCAAAGCACTGGCAATTGAGTCTTGGTTTGAGTGTTATTGCATGCGTTGCATTTATGCCCCAAGGATTAATTGCACTCCCCTCGCAATTTGCTAAACGTTTGAGAGGAAGGATGGCCGCACAGACTCCTTCGTCAACTGGTGAGTAGCAAATATGAACACCCACCCCATCATGAGCTGTAAACAGTTGAGTCGCCACTTTGGAGGCTTGGTCGCCGTTAAAGATGTTTCCTTAATGCTTGAGCGAGGTACCATTCACTCCGTTATTGGGACCAACGGTGCAGGCAAGTCTACTTTGATCAATCTTTTATCCGGGGAGCTCAAGCCCTCCTCTGGTCAGATCAACTTGCTGGGGCAGGACGCGTCAAACTGGTCTCAGGCGAGGAGAGCCCGCGCAGGCTTGGGACGCAGTTATCAAAGAAATACCATCTACCCCGAGTTCTCCGTGCTTGAGAACTGTCGGCTCTCAGCACAGGCCCACGCGCAAAGGGCTTGGGCCATTTGGATTCACGCGCAAAGGGACTCCCACACCCTTGACACGGCTCGCCGTGTGGCGCGTCTCGTGGGCTTAGACTCAGTTTTAGATCGACCTGCAGGTTTTTTAAGTCACGGACAAAAACGCCAACTCGAGATTGCAATGTGTTTGGCCATTTCTCCTCAAATTTTGCTTCTTGATGAGCCCCTAGCCGGCATGGGGGCAGAGGAGAGCGAGAGGATGCTCGGCTTACTCATCGCTTTAAAACGCGAGCATGCCATTTTATTGGTCGAGCACGATATGGACGCTGTCTTCAAAATATCGGATCTGATTACGGTGATGGTTAACGGTAGCGTCATTGCCTCGGGTCCACCTGAGGAGGTGCGCAACAATCCCCTTGTGCGAACGGCTTATTTAGGTGAACACGCATGAGTGAGCGCAATCCGGTGATTTTGCAAGCCCTAAACGTACACGCCTGGTACGGCAGTAGCCATGTCTTGCAAGGTATTAATTTGGAGATCCGAAAGGGCCAAACCATTGGGCTTCTAGGGCGCAACGGGATGGGTAAAAGTACCCTGATTCGAACCCTACTAGGTCACGTCGCAAAAAGAGACGGGCGCATCAATTTCCTCGGGCACGATATATCCAACTCTAAGCCCCATTTGGTCTCAAGGTTGGGGGCAGCTTATGTCCCGGAGGGCAGGGGAATATTCTCAAACCTCACGGTACGTGAGAACTTAGTTATGGCGGCCCGCCTTGGCCTAGAGGCTCAAGAAGAGTGGACACTTGAGCGAGTGCTTGGTATTTTCCCCAGGCTCAAAGAGAGATTAAATAATATGGGCAATCAACTCTCAGGGGGTGAGCAACAAATGCTCTCGATTGGTCGGGCATTGATGACTCACCCAGAGCTGATCATCCTTGACGAGGCCACTGAGGGGTTGGCACCTTTGATTGTGGATGAGGTGTGGCGCGTAATAGATACGATCAAAGACAGTGGTCTATCGGTTTTGATCGTCGACCGCGACTGGCATAAAGTGTTGATGCGCAGTGATCGGGCCTTAGTGCTACAAAAGGGCTTGGTCGTTTTAGAGGGGAACTCTAAAGAGATGCTTCTTAATCCCCAGCTTCACAACTTTTTAGGCGTATAGAACTGTTTGGCAGTACGGTGATTTGATAAAGCTCTGGTTAATCACCAAACATTTTTTGTTTGAGCTCACGTCTTTGTTGAGCCTCTAGAGACAAAGTAGCCGTGGGTCTGGCCAATAGACGACCCACTCCTATGGGTTCACCCGTCTCATCGCAATAACCGTAGTCATTTGCATCAATTCGTGTGAGGGACTGCTCAATTTTCTTGAGTAATTTGCGCTCCCTGTCTCTGGTTCTGAGCTCTAAGGCGTGCTCCTCTTCAATTGTTGCTCGGTCTGCAGGGTCTGGTACCACGACCGTATCTTCTCTGAGGTGCTCTGTTGTTCCTTCAGCATTGGCTAAGATCTCAGATTTGAGCTGGGTGAGTTTCATTTTGAAAAACGCCATTTGCGTATCGTTCATGTACTCTGAGTCTGGCATCGATAAGATCTCTTCGTCAGACAAATCCTTCAAAGGCTTTGATTTCCAGTTGTTCGCTAATTTGGAGTCTTTTTTGTGTACAACGGGCACGACGTTGGGTAATTGGGGTGTGGACATGGGGGTATAGCTTGCCTTTGCAGTTGTGGAGGCCACCATTTGTCCGGGAGGGGGCGGCATGAGAGAGATGGCC